>JBGSVX010000217.1:0-3280 GCA_041752795.1 Terrimicrobiaceae bacterium | reverse complement strand
AGCAATCAATCCCCGGTCCGAAGGACCCCATCATCTCCCCCCCCCCGGAACGCCTGGCGCGGCGAGCGCTGCGGGGTTTGGGGGCGCACAGCCCCCATCAAACCGGTTCGTTTCACCCACTCATTTCGACGAAGCGCCGGTGGCACTTGAGACTCAGGGTCTGGCACTTCAGGACAAAGGCGATTATGCCGGGGCGGAAATTGTGTTCAGGCAATGCCTGTCCGCGAGGCAGACCACGCTGGGGCAAGAGCATATTGACACCTTGGCCGCCATGAACAATTTGGCGAATCTTCTGCATGACCGAGGAAACAATGCCGAGGCGGAAAAACTTCACTGGCAATGTTTGCAGTCAAGGGAACGAACTCTTGGAGCCGATCATCCGCACACCTTGGCAAGCTACAACAATCTAGCGCTCATTTTGCAGGTGAATGGTGACCTGGTCAGTGCTGAAGACCTTCAGCGGCGGGCATGGCTTACCATGAAATCCTCGGCGGGGCCTTCCCATCCTGACACTCTGAGCATGCTGAACAACCTGGCAAATACCCTTTCCGACATGGCAAGGTATCAGCAGGCCGAACCGCTCTACCGGGAGTTGATTGATCACTTGGAAAAACTCGTGGGCCCCGAAAACCCGTCAACCCTTGCGGCATGGGGAAACCTTGCCAATCTTTACCTTCGACGCGGTGATCCATGGTCCGCATCCACCATTTATTCGAATTGCCTGGAAACCCGCGAGCGCGTTCAGGGAAAGGAACATCCGGAAACCCTGCTGGCACTCAACAATTTTGCCTCTTTCAAAATGGAAACCGGCAGTTACATGGATGCTGAGGCTCTTCATCGTCGTTGCCTTGAAAGCCGCATGAAAGTGCTCGGACCCAATCACCCCCAAACTTTGGAATCCATGTCAAATATGGCTCGCGCCCTCCACAAACGAAATAGCTTCTCTGAGGCCGAGAATCAAGCTCGAGACGCCATCAAAGCTCATCACCTCGTGCTGGGTAAAGAACATCCGGACAGCTACGAAAGTGTCGCCGTGCTTGCAGATATTCTGAGGGATGCCGGACGGCCTGATGAGGCCATGCCACTTTATGAAGAGGCTCTGACCGGCTTACGCGAATCCCCCGGGCCCCAGCATCCATCGACACTGGATGTGCTTTATCAATATGGACTCTTGCTCAAATCCAAAAATCAAACACTCCTTGCCCGTCGGATCGGTTCCGAATTGATTGTCGGTTCCAGGCGATCCCTCCCGCCGGATAACGCAGACCGCAGAAAATACGAAAGTTTCGCGGAATCTCTGCGCTGATGTCAGGTCAGGCTCCCAAAATCCAAGTTACCAAGTCCCGGTTTCAGGATTCCAATTTGCAAGGCGGCGCTTAACTTCATCGGGTTCCACCTCCTCCACGTGCGTGCAAACAGCCCAGCGGTAGCCGTAGGGATCTTTGATCATGGCACTGCGCTCTCCCCATGGATACGTTGTTGGAGGGCGAAGAATCTCAGCTCCAGCAGACGCTGCAGTTGCGGTCATTGCGTCACAGTCTGGAACATAAAGATTCAAGCTCAGTGGACACCCGCCGAGGCTTCGCGGACTCAAGGCCCCCCAAGCGGGTTCCTCATCCGAAAACATCACAATCGAATCACCGATCATGAACTCGCCGTGCATGATGGTGCCCCCCTCTCCGTGCATGGTGTATAACTCCATTGCGCCGAAGGCTGTTTTATAAAATTCCAATGCTTCCTTTGCACCATTCAAATTGAGGGATGGCGTGAGGGTTCGGTGACCAGCGGGGATTCCAGATGAATTCATGTGTGCAGATTAATTTTCCAACGAAGAAATGGAAGACTGAAGCGTGGGAAGATCAAGATTCACTCCGATAAGAACCACGCAGGGTGGAACCGTGGAGGGCTGATTTAACTCCAAAACCGTCGGCCCCCATTTGTGGTCATCGGTTCGTTCAAAGACAAAATCTTTGTCCGGCATTTCGGCGAAGCGCGCAACGCCTTTTACCCTCAGAATTTCTTCAGGCAAGTCCCCCACCCAGCGAAGGAGACGTTCTCTGGAAACATGGGGTGGCAGGTCCAATTGCGCTGCGACAAAGGCATGGGACAAAACATGTCCTTCTGCCTCTCCGGGGTGATCGTGCGATTCACAAGGGTTTGAGTCCTCATGCTCTGCACCATGACAACACCGCCCGTGATGGCAGTCTTCGTCATGGTGGTGATGCTCTGCCCTGTGGCTGACCAAATCATGCAGGGTGGAGACCAAATCTCCGGCGGTGGTCCATGCCGCCCGGGGATTTAATTCGTTTACGGATTCCGTAACCTTGAGCTTTCGTGAATCAGTGGCGTCTTCGGTGTGGGTGAGAACCAAATGGCTGGATGTGCGAACTTGAAGGCGCTCAAGGTCATTGTTCCATAGCCGCTTTTGCCAACGGGTGGCATGAATGCAAGTCACCTGAAGAATTGGAAAAAAGCGATCGCGGATTTCGGGACGAAATAGAAGGTGCTGAAGCAGACTGGCCGGGTCGGATGTGCCATTGGCTTCGATAAGCAGGACCTGACCTGAAATGTCTTGCAGTCCGGTCATGGCCGAGACCAACTCACTAAGGGAGTCACAACAAACGCAGTTGCCATTAATCGGAGTCACCAATCGCCCGGGGCCACCCAAGGAAGAGGCATCGACCCTGGCATTTTGATAATCATTCAAAATCACTGTTGGGTGAAGCCCCTGTGATTCCAACCCGGGGATCAGCGCTCGCAAAAGCGTGGTTTTTCCAGCACCCAGAAAACCGGACAGAATCAGAGTTGGGATGGCGTTTGAGGTCATGAAAAATCGATAAGAGTCAGACCATCCCCCGCAAGGAATTGATCCGCAAGTTATTTGCAGTTATTTGCAGAGAGGTAAAACACAAAGCCTCGCCAAAGCGTGATTGCGGGGGATTGTCGAGGGGAATTTTTTTGCGCCACGGTTACCCATTTTTTTGAAACGCCTGGTGTCCCCAAAACCATTCGTCCCGCCAGATTTCCGTGAAGCCTCTTTCCGCCAGGCGCGAGAACATAGGCTCAAAGTTTTTGGCAATGTGGGATGGGCGTTCGGGATCATTTTCGGCGGCAAATCTTCCGAAGAGAATTCCGCCGGGTTTCAAAGTGACAGCAAGGGTGTCCACAAGGTTTTCCGGTTCGGAAATGTGCTCAAAAACGTCCATCGCGGTGATAAAATCGTAGGCATTTTTTGGGAGTTCTTGCGTTTTCAGGTCCAGAAAATCCGCTGGCACCTTGC
>JBGSVX010000216.1:0-5929 GCA_041752795.1 Terrimicrobiaceae bacterium | reverse complement strand
AACGGGCACCTTCAGGGATTCAAGGAATGCGGTGGGCACGCGCATCTGCCCGACTCCGCCCATCATCTGCCGCTGTGCTGTATGGCGAGTGGAATGTTGCAGCAGAAAGTTTGAAATCCATTTTGCCTCAATATCCTTCTCAGCGCGGAGGACGTGAAACTCGGTGGAGCCAAAACAAGCGGCGCCTGGTAGGTCTGGCACGACGCAAGTCTTCCCGTTCTCCATGCATGGCGTGATTTTCGCCATGATGACATCGCCCGGTATAAAAGCTGTGAACCCTTTCTTGACGGCACCGTAGTTCGAAATCTCCGGGCGAAGCAGTCCGCCGCCATTGGCTTCGACTGCGCGCATGGGTACGAAATCAACCGCGACAGAATCATTTAGGATGCAGCGGTCCAGCGGGGGATTGATTTGGGCAATCGCGGATAGTTCCGTCCGCACCCACCCATTCGGTAGTTCTTTTCCGTTCGCTTCACTCATGCCGCCAGCTTTTGATTCAGTTCCGCGAGCAGCGGATGGAGTTTGTCACCGAAGAGGGCATGGACTTTTCCGAGGCTTCCGTGTTGGCCGAACCAACCGTCTTGGAAATCGTCAGGTTCGATGGAGAGGCTGGTGGCGATGTGTTCAGCCATGCGGTCCAGCCATTCGAGTTGTTCGTCAGTGAAGGTCACTCCCGCTTCTGCCTGCTCGCGTTTCCAGCGCGAGTAGTTCAGCGCAACATCCGAGCCATAAGGGTTGAGAGGAGTTTCTGGTGTGATGGCATGGCGAACGAGTGATACCAGGTCGGCGAGAATTTGCGCGATGGTGCGTTTCGCGATGGTGGCGTCCTGGACCTTGGTGGACTCCACCAACTCGAATGCGCGCCAAAGTGCAGTGGGCGTCGTGGAGAGCGGCGGGCGGGCCAAGGCTTGTTCGAGTTCGCGCAGGTCATTCAGGGTCAGTTTCAGAGGTTTTGACCCGGAGTAAATGACCTGAAGTGCGGTGAGTTCGCCCTTGTGCTCCAGAATCCATGCGCGGAAGTCCCTCACTTTGGCCTTGGCCTTCGCCCGTGCTGCGGCATCGAAATCTGAGGAAATCACTTCATCCAATGAGTGGCGGTCAATGGTCTGTTCGTTCTGGGCGCGGATTTCGAGGATCCTGCGGCGGAAGGTGGCTTTTAGGAAGGGGGTGACTGCTTGTTGCGCGAGTTGCTCGGTGGCGGTGGCAATCTGCTCTTCGTTGGGGTGGTCGGTTGAAAAGGTCCGTTTCGCAGCGGCGATTTGGGCATCCGGGTCACAAGCCCGCATGAGGTCGCCAGCGAGGCCAGGAAGGGATTTGCCCCCGGCGAGGTCGCTCAGTTCAGTGAGTTGGGCCGGGGTGAACTCACGTTGCAGGCGGGCAAGACGTCCAGCCAACGTGGTGAGGGCGTCGGGGTCGGTGCCACCTTGGGCGACGTATTCGAGCAACTCGGGCAGTGTGGCCGAGGGCTTGCGGTTGAGCGTGTGGGAGTCAGTCTTGTCCTGTTCGCAGACGCCTACGGCATCCACGATGATGAAGCGCTCCTTGGCCTTGGCGCTGGGGGTGACGACCTTGAGCTTGTCAGCGGAAATCACGCGGACGCCGCGCCCTTTCATTTGTTCAAAAAACCCGGCGGACTTCACATTGCGGAGGAAGAACACGCACTCGATGGGCTTAACGTCCGTGCCGGTGGAAATCATGTCCACAGTGACGGCGATGCGCGGGTAGTAGCTGTTCCGGAAGTTGGTGAGAATCTCGTCAGGTGACAGGCTGGAGGTTTTCACCCACTCCGTTTTCTTTTCTGGAGTGCCATCGGGCTTTAGCACGGGTTGGCCTTCTTCATCAAAGACGTCCTTCTCCATGCGCGTGAAGCCGGTCCGATAGGTGATCTTTTCGCAGAAATCGTTTTTCTCCGCGAATTCATCACGGACCATGCGGACAATGTCGTCAGCGTGGGAATCGTCCTTGGCAAAAATGAGAGTCTTCGGGACTTCTTTGCGATCCGGGAAAGCGTCGGGGAGGACCTTGTCACGAAACTGGCGGATCACGGTGCGTAGCTGACTCTCGGAAACAACATCCCGGTCCAATTCGTTGGCCGTGTAAGTGAGGTCCTGACTCAGCTTTTCCAAGCGCTCGGCACGGGTGAGTTTGTGGCGCTTGTCCACATAGACGCCGGTGGGATCGGCAATGATAGTTGCGCCGCCTTCCGTTATGCGCGTGCGGATGCGATAAACATCGAAGTCCACGTTGACGCCATCCGTCACGGCCTCGTCGTGACCGTATTGCATGACGAGGTTTTGGTTAAAGAACCCGATCGTCTTTCCAGCAGGCGTGGCAGTGAGGCCAATCAGAAAGGCATCGAAATACAAGATCACCTGAGCCCAAAGCTCGTAAATCGAGCGGTGGCACTCATCCACAATGACAAAGTCAAAGAACTCGGGAGGGATGCCAAGGTTATAAACCACATCCGGCGGCTCACCCTTCCACGGCTTGGCAGAATCGAAGCCGGAGCCCTCTTCATTCTCCGCATCAAATTCCGGCTCGCCTTTCAGCATCGAGTAAAGGCGCTGAATGGTGGTGATCACAACCTTGGCTGCCGGATTGATTGAATTGCTCTTGAGCCGCTGAACCGTATAGAGCGTCGGGAACTTCCGTGTGTCATCGGGCGGCGTGAAATTGGCAAACTCGTCCTCGGTTTGTTTACCGAGGTTGCCTCGGTCAACAAGAAACAGGATGCGCTTGGCCCCACCGAACTTGAGCAGGCGGTAAGCAATGTTCACAGCAGTGAACGTTTTGCCAGACCCGGTGGCCATCTGAATGAGGGATCGAAGATCGGCGTCAGCCAAGGATTCTTCGAGGTTTGTGATGGCTTGGCCCTGAACCTTCCAAAGTCCGGTCTCATCAAGTGGCGGGAGAGTCTTTAGCCTTGCCCGAAGTTGATCGGGTTGTTCAAGCCATTCGGCAAGCGTCTCCGGACGCGGGAAGTTGAAAACCTTGCGACTGCGCGGCTTGGGATCAAGGCCGTTGGTGAAAAAAGTGACTGCGCCATTTGATTCAAAGAGGAACGGCAATGGCCGGCGGTGGGCATTGAGTTTTTCGGGCAAGCCAGCGGCGTATTTTGCGGATTGGGCTTCGACGCCCGTGAGCGTGCCTTCGGCCTTCGCTTCAACCGCTCCCAGCGATTTACGGTCAAGATATAGCAGGTAGTCCGCAAATCCGAAACCGGGTTTCATCGGAAACTCCCTAACCGCAATGCCGCGTCCAGCGGTCAGATCAAGATCATCCCTGTTCTGCACAATCCAGCCCGCAGCAATAAGTTTCGCATCGATCTCACGACGAGCTTTTTGTTCGGGTGTCTCGGGCATGGCAACCAGGTGTTCCGATGATTGCAGTTTGTTCCGCCTAATCAGCGTGACCCGTGGCTCCTGCGGCGGCGAATGGCCATGGCGGCTGCGGTCAGAGCAATGAGAGAGACCGTTCCCGGCTCCGGCACGGCGGAGACACCCATGATGTAAGTGCGGTCGGCACTTGTGCTGCTGGTGATGCGGAAACCGACGGATTGCACGAGTTTGTTTTTGTCATTGTCCGTGAGTGTGATCACGCTGGCAAAGAGTTTTCCTCCGTCGTTGGCTCCAACCCCGGAGAGGTTTTGGTTGAAGAGGCCGTCATTGATATTGACCCGGCCGGTGGAGTTGTAAATGAGGGGATGGCTGATTGTGCCGTTTCCAAAATACCAATCGGGAATATTCAGCGCCCCGCTGTATAGGGAGGTGGAGTTGTCGGAGAAGGTCAATTGAATGTCCCCAACGGCGGTGGCTGGTTGGGCCTCCGTCGAGAAACCAAGAAAGGCCATTGCCGTGTAATTGGAGGGAGTGTTGAGGCCGAGTGAAATAAAGGCATGATTGCCATCGCCTGGAGCTATTTGGAGCGTGTTGCTGACCAGTCCTGCGTTGTTGCCGTAGCTCGCCAGGTTGAATGAAAAATTGTTGCCACCGACTGAAGCGGATACCTGTTCAGCGATCGGCAAGCCGCTGCCGCCTGTGCTTTCGGGCAAACCCACTTCATAAAAGACATTTCCCGTTGCATCCAAGCTCCGGGCGACATTGCTGAAAATGGAGGCATTGTTTTCAACCACCGCATCAAAATTATACCCTGTCACTGCGACTGGATTGAAGTTCGCCGCAGTCAGCGATGAAAGCGTGCAACTGGTGCCAATAAGAATGCTGAAGAATTTCTTCATGATGCCGAGGAACATATGGGAGTTGCTTCCATGTGTCAGTTCCAAAAATTTGCGGGCGAATCTCCGATAGCTGAGTGATGTGCGCGTGCGTATGGTCAGCAGGGCCTTTTGTAGTGCGGCCGCGAAGCTGCCGCTTTCCAGTGCCTGTTGATGCCTGAATACCCGTCGCGGGAGGGCGCGCAAGTGCCACCCCCTGCTCCTCCGTCGCATCCCAAAGCGGTGGCTTCGCAACCGCACTACAAAATACGCCATGGCGAGCGTTCTCCGCCAGCAACTTTCGGAGATGGTCACAATCCTTACTGTTTCAGATCAATCAATCGGAATTCCGGATTCCTTAAGGGTCTTTTGCAAAAACTCGCTCCACTGTTCCGGGTAAATTCTTTTCGCCTCGTCAAAGAGCGCAGAGCGTTTTGAAGAATCGCCCTCCGCGTGGGCGATGGCGGCGTAGGCCGCGTAGCCACTGGCCGTCGCGGGAGGCCAATCGGGGAGCTGACGTGCCGCCGAGGCCATATCCTCCAAGCGCAGATCCACAAGGAGGAGCTTGAGTGCCACCAATTCGGTTTCTTCCGGCGTGCGCTGGGGAAGGGCAAGGAACTGTTTGCGCGCGCCATGCAAATCCGCCGCAAGCAGGGCCATCTCCGCCAAATTAAAACGTGACCAAAAATGATCGGGGTCCAGCTTGAGTGCCCACTCAAAAAATGGCACCGCCTCCTTCCCTCGACCAAGTTCCACCAACGCAGCTCCCCGCAAATTCAGGATCTCCTGATGGGGCAGGCTTCCGCCCTTGTCCAAAATGCCCAGCACGGCTTCGTATTTGCCCGCTCGAAATTGCTCGGATGCGGCCACCATGATTTCCTCAAAGCTTTGTGTTTCCGCCGGAGAGACTGCCTGAACCGGAGTTTGAGGAATATCCGCAGGTTCCGGCACAAGAACGGTGGCAAGCAGGGCGGTGAGAAGAATTTTCATCGGGAGAAAATAGCAGCGTTGGGATCAGACTATGTGGCATCGGCATCCTGCCGATGCCACTTTCTCAAAACCAAAAACCCCCGGGATCCGAAGATCCACGGGAGTTTCTTGGGGGAAGTGGTTGTGTTTAAAATCACACAGCCCGACGGCGGCGGCGGAAGATCGTCGTGATCGCCAAGCTGCCAGCTAGTAGCGCCCACGTGGTGGGCTCGGGGATGACGGTGAAGGTGGCGGTGAAAGGGGAAGCAGCGGAGCCTGAGAATCTTTCTCCCAAACTTGTGGATGCCGTAAAATAGATGGCGACGCTGTACTGACCATTCCCACTTGTTGCCAATGAAAGCAGGTTGATGTCGTTAGTATTCCCCCAAGCCTGATCTCCAAAGCCTGAAATGCTCATTCCTCCGAGATCCGTATAAGTCGGGTTACTTTGAAACGAAAAATTTAAAGTACTGAATGTCCCAATCCCAGAAGATGTTTTGTAAACTTGATATTTTAAAGACCCTCCAGATACGTCCTCTCCCGCTCCAGCATTTTTGAATGTGTTTATCTGAGAGTTCCCGATTAGCAGGGTTCCATTTGATGTATTGTAGGTGCCAAGTGACTGCCCATTAAAGAACGGTCTAGCACTAAAATTCTCACCTTTGTAAATCGTGCTTGTCCCATTGAAAATTTCGACATAGCTGCCAAAAATACCTGTGGCTGATTGAGCCCCTGATGACATCGCAA
>JBGSVX010000215.1:0-1981 GCA_041752795.1 Terrimicrobiaceae bacterium | reverse complement strand
ATGTCTATCCGCGCTACAAACTCGGCAATGTGCTCAATTCGACACTCGGCGAAATGGTCAACTCCGAGTTTCAAAAGCAATTCGGCATCGACAAAAAATCAACACTCCCCAAGTATTGCCTCGAGTGTGATGTGCGTCACTTGTGTCATGGAGAATGTCCGAAACATCGTTTCCTCCGAACCCCGGACGGCGAACCCGGACTCAACTATTTTTGTGCAGCTTACAAACGCTTTTTTACTCACTCGGCACCTGCCATGCGACAAATGGCCGCATTCCTCAGGGCCGGTCGTCCTGCCGCAGATATCATGAACCCTCCACGGTAAATTCACTCCATGCAGTCCCCCCTTTGGCTTTCCGAATCCCGGCGTCAGAAAATCGTCTCCGGGGAGTCCCAGTTTTCAAAACGAATTGCCCACGTTGCTGAAAGCGATGCTGTGGCCGGAGATTGGCCGGACCGAGCGATGCAACTCGCGTTTCAGGGATTGATTGAAAACAATTCCTACCAGGCTTGGGAGGCGGCGATCACATTCAGCAATGGCTTGAGGTCCATGCCGGATTCCTGGGAGGACTTGGGAAAAGCGCATGCAGCGCTTGCTGCTGCGGTTGTGTTTGATGCGATGAGCGGCCTCTGGGAACCGGAAACTCTGGCGCTGTGGCAGTATGATGCCGCCCAGCTCGCTCCAAAATTTTATTCGGTCAGCACCGGAAATCCCCACAGCATTGCCAACAATTGGTGGGCAGTCACGCATTCCGGTTTGTTCTGTCTTGTGGCGGCTTTGAGAGCATCGGGGCTGGAGGAAATTCCTGGATTGCGTCCGCTCGTGGAGATTGAAGAGTGGTCATGGCAACGATTGGAGGCCTTTCTTGGCCACTTCGGAGAGCATGGGGCCTATCATGAAGGCCTGGGTTACCAGGACTACACGTGCTCTTATTTGATTCCCGCGATGCTGCTTCGTGAAGCACGGACGGGCGTTTCTTTGGTGGCGGGTTTTCCCATGCTCAAACATATGGCCACCCTGATTTTTTCATCAGCGATTGCCGGTCCCGCTCTGAACGATTGCACCGGCGAGCGCGGAGGGTGGGGGAGGCAACTCAGTTGGAACGATGCTGGACTCGGCTGGCCGGAAAGCTCGGTCGGCCTGCTTGCCATTCTGTGGGCGGATGCCGAGGATCGTCCCTTGCTCTACCGTCAGTGGAACCGCCTTAGCGGACTTGACCGTCCACAGGCCTGCCCAGCCACCAATTTTGGAGCAAGGTTTTTTCATTTGACCTATCATCCCGATGATTTTCCGAAGAGTGGAAATCCTCTTCCGCTGTCTGTTTGTGACCGCAAACAGGGATTATGGATCAGTCGAAATGGTTATGACGGAAGGCAGGATGCTGTTCTGGGCGCTTATGCACGATGCCTGCATCCCGGCGGGCATTCCCAGCATGATGCCGGATCATTCCGGTTTTCTGCCTGTGGGTGGGATTGGGTGCTTGGAGGCGGTCAGGCACGCCCTGAGGCCATGTGGCAAAGTGTCGTGACCTCTGGCGATCCTCATGAAAAGGCGGCCTGTGGCTCGGTGGTGTGGGCTGAAGAACGAGTGTTTGGCATGGACCTCCGTCGGGTTCACGAATCCTACAGCGAACGATATCTCGCGTTTCGCCACGGGTCTCCGGAGGCGGTTGCCGTGTTGGACCTTATTGATGATCACCGCAATGACCGGGCGTGGACATGGAACATGACCTTTTCGCCTGAGATGCATTACGTGCCCGAGGATTCGGGGTTTCGATTGCAGGCACCGGATGGGACAATTTTGGATGTGCGATTTTTGGGAACCCATCCTGTTTCTCAACGCGTGGAGTGGTCGCCTGCATGCAGCCGCACCTTCGCCAATGGAACCAAACGCGAATACATTTCACGGCCATGCGTGCGTGCGGAATTTGCTGTCCAAGCTCCTCTGAATATCTACGCGGTTCTCACTGTTCATCCTGCCGG
>JBGSVX010000214.1:0-2886 GCA_041752795.1 Terrimicrobiaceae bacterium | reverse complement strand
CGTAGGCCGTCACACACCGGCATCAGCATTTGGTATAATTTTCAACTGACTTCCGGGACTACGGCAATTCGTAGAGCTTGATCGAGGGCTGGAGGTATTGGAGGCGGCCGCCAGGGCTTTCCCACAGGAGCTTTCCGGTTGAGAACACCTCTTCATAAAAAGCCTTCCGGCGGGCAAATTCCGCTGCCTCTTCCGGGCGAGGCTTGTGGGTTTTGAGAAAAAACCTTCCATAGTCGCCATCCGAAACCGCCACGTAGCGGATTCCCATATTTCGTAGTTCCTGGACACTCCCGACATCCGCCGCAAAGAGTTTTCCGACCACCTTCTGGGGCAGGGTCATTCCGGAATCTTCAAAACGATCCTGACCCTCCACCGGAAGCCCGACCCGTTTGTCCTGAGCAATAATGGCATTTGGCGGCAGATTGTTTGCAAGGAAGGTGATCAGAGCCTGGCGCGCATCATTCTCAAAACCCCGGTCGTATTCGAGCGTCTTCGAAACCGAAATGCCCAGCCCGGCCAATAAAAAAAGCATGCCAATGGGCAGTGCCTGCTTCACCCGGAATCGGAACGGCGCAAGTGCCGCCAGCAGCAGAAAGAAAAAGGTCAGCGGCAAAAAATACCTGTGGTGGGTTTTCGGCGAAAACGAAAGCAGGGCAACATACACGAGCGGAAAAATGGAGAGCACCACCAAGGAGATGGGGGGTTTTGTCAGCCGCAAGAGTTGAGTCATTTTCGGGATCCATGCCAAACCAAGGCTCGCATAAAATGCGGCCAGCAAAACCCAGATGGCGGGGTTGGTTGCTTCACGAAACACCGCCCCGTAAACCCCGTGGGGAACCGGGCGGGTGAGCCCCTTGTGGCCGCTCACGGCATAGTCCATTTCGCGTCCAAGGTTTGATGAGAACTCGCCAAGAGATCCCAAAATGGGTAAATTCACAGCAAGCAAAACGATCAGCCCGGCACCAAGACACCACCCGGCGTTCCGCCACGATTTCCCCGTGAGGAAAAGCGCCGCGACGGGAAGCATCAGAGTGAGAGCGCCAAGATATTTGCCCGAGATCGCCAGGGCACACCCGGCACCAAGAGCCGCCCAACGAATTGCAGTCGGGCAGGCAAGGCATCTCACAAAGGCCAGGGCCGCCGCACAAACCCCGAGGGCCAAAGCGGGGTCTTCCTTCATGTAGTGCGCCAATTCGAAAATTTGCTGATTCGAGATCACGAGCAGGCCGGTTGCCGTAGCTGCTAGAGGTCCTGCAAAGTGGGCAGCAATCAACGCCACAAAAGCCGCAGCCAGCGCACAAAACAAGGCGGAGGCCGTGCGTCCGGCCCGCACGATTTGGGCCTGCCCCCACGGCTCCGGGGTTGTCAGTAAAAGCCCCTTCGTCGTTTGCAAAAGCAGAAGCGGGTGATTGAAATTGTACTCTTCAGCACGGACCTGACGAACTTTGCTTGGTTCGTCAGGGTGATAGTGGGCAGGGAAATCATTGCCCCGTGTAAAAATCAAAAAGGCGCAAAGAAACGTCGCAAGGGCAATTGCAAAATCCGCACGGCCCAAGTGGGAGCGGAAATCAGGAAACCAAAAATTGTTGGAGGCTGCATTCACAGCCCGTTGGGAGTTTTTAGCACCCCGGAACTTTGGGCGAAAAATCGGGAAATGTCATGAACAGATCCTTCTCCCTCCGGCGGACAAACTCTGGAGAATATCCTAGAGCTTTCGCTCAATCGCCTGAAATCCGATCACGTCACCGATTTCATTTACTCGTGGCGTGATGGAAATTGCGACATGATATGGGGAGCCGTCTTTGTGATAATTGGTGAGATGAACTTCCACTGCTTCGCGGGCTGCAATCGCAGATCGGAGGGCAATGACAGCGTCGCTTTCCGTCTCTTCGCCCTGAAGAAAACTGCCCGGTTTGCGTCCGGCAATTTCGGGGAAGGAATATCCGCAGAGTGCAGAAAAGGCTGGATTGATGGCCAGGATGCAGCCATCCAGATCGGTTTCCACGCGGGCCGGTTCACTCGAGACCCGGCGAATCAGATTTCCAAAGACGGTTTTTGGCGGATGTTTGACATCTTCCGAGGCGAAGTTTCCAAGGTCCTCGATCAAATGATCGAGCCCGGTGCGATGTGTTGGCGAAGGTTTGCCGTCAAGATTCATATAGGGAACAACTGCAATCATATATCATTCAAAACGACTTTGAAAGCCTCTTGGACGCAGGAAATGATGATTTTCTGGAGGTTACCATTGGAGTGCCCCGAGGCGGCGTGCGGCTTCCTCGGCGTTTTTTCTGGAGTTAAAAGCCGAAATCCGGAAGTAGCCTTCTCCGGCATTTCCGAATCCACTGCCGGGAGTGATCACGATTTGGGACTGATTGAGGATCCTGTCAAACATGTCCCAGCTCTTGGCTCCGCGAGGTCCTTGGACCCAGATGTAAGGGGCATTCACACCGCCGTAAACTTCCAACCCGGAGGATGAAACCGCATCCCGCAGAATGGCGGCATTGCCCATGTAGTGACGCACCAAGGCGGCAATTTGAGCGCGGCCTTCTACGGAATAAAGCGCCTCGGCACCACGCTGGGTTACGTAGCTGACCCCATTGAATTTGGTGCTGAACCGGCGGTTCCAGAGCGGGTGAAGGGAATGACGCGCACCGAACTCTGTCCTTAGTTCCAATTCTTTGGGCACTACCGTAAAGGCACACCTCACTCCGGTGAACCCCCCACTTTTGGAAAAGCTGCGAAACTCAATGGCACACCGGCGGGCTCCTTCAATTTCATAAATCGAATGAGGCACGCCGGGCTCGCTGATATAAGACTCGTAGGCCGCATCAAAAAGCAGGACGGCTTCATGTTTCAGCGCATAGGAAACCCACTGCTCCAAGCGGG
>JBGSVX010000213.1:0-2102 GCA_041752795.1 Terrimicrobiaceae bacterium | reverse complement strand
ATGCCACGTGGCATTGGCTTCCAGCCAATGATCCAAACAATTCACAGAGATGGTATTCCGCCCGATTGTGCTTTTTGAATCCGCAGACCGCCTGCCCACCTTCGTCTCCTGCACCTTCGAAGCCATGGAGAATCAGGTGGCAATGCTGGAAAATCCATCATTCAAAATCCACGTGTCTCGCCGGAGGGCCTGGCGCAGGCGGAACATCCAAAATTTCCCCAACCTCCCCCCACAAATGTCCCACCCCCTTTGCAAGACTCGTGGGAAAATGAATGCCGCCCAAAAAAATCAAGGATTCCCCGTCTGATTGAATTTTGATGTAATACCGTTCTTCATGAAACCAGCGAGAGGCAAAACCATCCAGACTTTGGGGCTCGGCTTGGCCTCTTGCCTGAGACTGACCCCTTTGGCTGATTTTTGGGTGTCGTTGGATGCAATAGCGCAAAGCCTTATTGCAATTAATCTGTTTTCGATGCAATATGGCCATCCTGTATTGCACTGGAATTTCGTTCAACTGCATAAGGCGGCGGGGCATCTGGTGTTCACGGAGGGCGCCAGGAGATGAAAGTGGAAGACTTTGCCGCGAGCTCGGCAGGAATTTGTCGGAAAACCTTGGAGGGATACCATGCCTTTTACCCCAATACGCTGCCGCCGATTCTTGCCCCAGACTGGGAGTTGATGAGGCTGGTCTCAGAGGCGGATCAGGCCATGGGCGAACTTTCCGGCGCGGGCCAACTGCTGCCGAATCCGCATTTGCTGATCCGTCCTTATCTGCGACGGGAGGCTATTTTGAGTTCGCGGATTGAGGATACCCACGCGGAAATGGGGCAACTGGCGATGTTTGAGGAAGAGGGGGATGAAGCCACGGAAAGAACCCCGGATGTGCTCGAAGTTGCCAACTATGTGGGTGCGCTGGAACATGGGCTCGCGAGGGTGGGCGAGCTTCCCATTGGCACGCGGTTGATCAAGGAGCTGCATGAAATTTTGCTCAGGCGGGTGCGCGGGGGTGAAAGCAGCAAGACGCCGGGGGAATTTCGTCGGAGCCAGAATTGGATCGGCCCCAAGGGCTGCACACTGAATGGGGCAACCTATGTGCCTCCGCCTCATACCGAGCTGGATGCCTGCATGGGGGCTTGGGAGAACTTTCTTCACGGTGACTCGCCCGAGCCGACTCTGGTCAAGGCTGCTCTCATGCACTACCAGTTTGAAGCCATCCATCCTTTTCTCGATGGCAACGGGAGAATCGGAAGACTTCTAATCACGCTGTTCTTATGTGAACGGAAATGCCTTTCCCAACCCTTGCTCTACCTTTCGGGATTTTTCGATGAAACGCGAGACGATTATTACCGCCTTTTGTTGGGTGTCAGTCAGCGGGGAGCTTGGATGGAATGGATCGGTTATTTTTTGCGAGGCGTGAGATTTCAGGCTAAGCAAGCGTTGAAGGATACGGAAACGATTCTTGCCCGATATGAAAGTTACCGGAAGCGGCTGAAAGAAGGCAAACGCGTGCCCACGGAAAGCGCACGGATTCTGGATCAAGTCTTTGCCAACGCCTATATCTCCGTGGCCCGCTACGCGAAGCGGCATAACGTCAGCTTCCACAATGCGAGCAAGGGTGTCGAGTTCTGGGTGAATAACGGATTGTTGAAAGAAGTGACGGGTCAGCAACGCAACCGCCTGTTTGTAGCGGACAATATCCTGCAGATCATGTCGGGACCTTCCAAGCCAGTCAATGCGGAGCCACCCAACGAAAAAGATCAAACTCATGCCTGAAGATCCAATTCAAGATCACATGGCTCACGGCCCCGAGGCATTGACCATACGAACCAAAGCGCTGGAAAATCCAACATCCAAAATTTCCTAACCTCCCCCCACAAATGTCCCTCCCCCTGTGCAAGACTCGTGAGAAAATGAATGCCGCCCAACAAAAATCAAGGATTCCCCGTCTGCTTGAAATTTGATGGCGCTTCGTCGAAATGAGTGGGTGAAACGAACCGGTTTGATGGGGGCTGTGCGCCCCCAAACCCCGCAGCGCTCGCCGCGCCAGGCGTTCCGGGGGGGGGGGAGATGATGGGGTCCTTCGGACCGGGGATTGATTGCTG
>JBGSVX010000212.1:0-1958 GCA_041752795.1 Terrimicrobiaceae bacterium | reverse complement strand
TACGCTGGAGGGTTGACCGTCCACTTCGACAATCACCATGGCCTTGCCACGAGGAAAGGCGGCGTCCTGGCGATGGGCGCGTGCTGCGTTGAGGGTGAACTCATCCGCCACTTCGAGGGCGGCTGGGAGGAAGCCATGACGGAACACTTCTCCGATGGCGCGGGCTGCCGCAGGCATGTCTTCGAACCCGGCGACGAGCACGGCACGGGACGGGGGTTTTGGAATGAGTCGAACGGTGGCCTTTGTGACAAAACCGAGCAGGCCCTCCGAGCCAGTGAAGAGGCCCACCAAATCGAAGCCGGTTTTGTTTTTGTGCGTTCTGCCTCCACATTGCACGACGCGTCCATCCGCAAGAACAACTTCCAGCCCGAGCACATAATTGCGCGTGACCCCATACTTCAAACATTTGGGGCCGCCCGCATTCGTTGCGATATTTCCGCCAATCGAGCAATGTCGCAGGCTCGCGGGGTCCGGCGGGTATTCGAGGCCCAGCGCGCGAACGGCTTTTTGCAAATGTCCGGTCACCACGCCAGCCTCCACCACGGCCACGAAGTCATCGGCCGAAATTTCCAAAATCCGATTCATGCGTTCTGCCGAAATCACAAGACCTCCCTGTGATGGCACGCAGCCTCCCACATATCCATAGCCGGCACCCCGCGGGGTTACTGGCACTCCAGCTTTTGAGGCCAGTCGAAAAATTGCAGAAACCTGTTTTGTCGAGTCAGGAAGCACGACAGCAAGGGGGCGGGCCCTGGCAAACCATTTGTCACCGGAGTAGGCCTCCAATGCGTCCTCACTGGTCAGCACCCGATCCTTGCCAAGAACGCGATCAAGGGAGCGAATCAGCGATGCGGAGGTTTTGGTCATGGTGTCATTGCTCATGGCGCAAGAATAGTTGGACAGAAGATGTGGTCCATAGGAAATCAGTCCTGATCCTCCGGGTGCCCCATTTTTTGTTCGTTGGCGCGATTCATTTCCCTGCGCTCCCCGGCGAGTTTTTCAATCTCCACGCCAATGTCCGGATATCGGTTGAGGAAATGACGAAAGTCCTTCGCGGAGAGGGTTGCAAATTTGCAAAAATCCAAAGCGGTCACATCAGCGGACCGTGGTTCACCGGTGATGAGAGCCATTTCGCCGAAGAAGCTTCCGGGTCCCAGCTTGAGTTGTTTCCCCGCCACGCTGACTTCGACTTCTCCTTGAGAGATAAAATACATGACATCCGCTGTTTCGCCGACGCGGATGATGCGTCGGCCCGGTTCGGCCTGAACGGGTTCAAAATGCAGGATGAGCACTTCGCGTTGCTCGCGGGTCAGCTTTGAAAACAGCGGGAAGCGCTCGACCAATTCTTCATCCGAGAACGTGCGGTGGGCCTCGGACTTGGATTCTGCCAACCGGGCCGCGGCCTCAAGATCGGAAACCAGGACATCATAGTTTTTCTTTCCAATTCCCCCGAATCGTTTTCTGCGTTCCGGAGTTGCCGACATCCAGGCGCACAATCGGTCAGCACCCGCAAGAGCCAGGGGATTCAGAGTGATCGAAATGAGCGCGCCTGCAAGGATGAGGTTGAGGCCTTCCTGCGGCATCAGGTGGTAGCCGATTCCCAGTCCCGCAAGGATAAAAGAAAACTCCCCGATTTGCGCGAGCGAGGCTGAAACGAGGAGCCCGGTGCTGATTGGAAATCCGAGGGCCAGAACAATCAGTAGGGCCACCATGGATTTGCCCACCATGATCAGAGCAACCACGGAGGCCACTTCGAGGGGTTGACGCACGATGACCCCCGGATCAAACAGCATCCCCACCGACACAAAAAACAAAACGGCAAAGGCATCCTGCAGGGGGAGCGAGTTTGTTGCGGCTTTGTGGCTGAGCTCGGACTCATTGAGAACGACGCCGGCAAAAAATGTCCCGAGCGCAAAGGACACGCCAAAGAGCAGGGAGGACCCATAAGCCAACCCGAG
>JBGSVX010000211.1:0-3587 GCA_041752795.1 Terrimicrobiaceae bacterium | reverse complement strand
CGATCACCGAAGGCGGCGGCACGGACATCGCCGTGGGCATGGAGGAGGCACTTCGTCAGCTGAGTGGAAACACTGCCAAAATCAAACATGTCATTATTTTGACCGATGGGGTTTCCAATCCCGGACCCTTTTATGAGCTGACCTCTGAGATGGTGCGCGAGAACATCACAGCCAGCACGGTGGGCGTGGGTGAAGGCGCGGACATGGACCTGCTGACCCAGATTGCGCAGTGGGGCAACGGACGATTTTATCAGACGAACGATCCCTCCACGATTCCTCAGATTTTCACGAAGGAAACCATGACCGCATCCAAATCCGCGATTCAGGAATTTCCATTCCTTGCCAAGCCGGTGCGGGCTGTGGATTTTTTGGAAGGCGTGCCATGGGATGAAGCGCCCTTTTTGCTCGGCTACGTTCGCACGAAACCAAAGCCCACCTCGGAAACATGGCTCATCACCGAGCGAGGGGATCCCTTGCTCACAACATGGCGGTACGGTCTGGGTACGACGGCCGCCTTCACGTCCGATGCAAGGAACCGCTGGGCTGTTGAGTGGCTCCGGTGGCCGGGGTTCGGGAAATTTTGGTCTCAGCTATTGAGACGGGTGAGCCGTCCCGCCTCCCTGGGCCTCACCGAAGTGGAGATCACCAACACGGGTGACCGCGCCCGGATCACGGTCAATGCACTCGATTCGGAAGAAATGTTTCCATCCGACTCTTCGGGAACAATCAAACTCTCGGACCCGACTGGAAAGGTCTCAACGATTCCCCTGCAAAAAATTCTCCCCGGCCGGTGGTTTGCCGAAATCCCGAATGTCCGGCGAGGAATTTCCTCGGGGCAAGTCCTCCTCGAAAAACAAGGAGAACCGATGGACACCCGCTTCTTTACTTTGTCGCGCGGATATTCTCAGGAATTCCTCCTTGATCCGCCGGATGATCGCTTCCTTGAATCACTGACCATCGAAACCGGCGGCACGCTTGCTCCCGATCCCGCCACTATTTTTAAAAATGACACACGAACGGCTCCAATTGAACGCGAACTCTGGCCATGGCTGCTGCTCATTTGTGTTCTGGGCCTGGTGTGTGATGTCGGCATCCGCCGCTGGCCGGACTGAAAAATGTGCCAATGAAATTCGTTGGGCATGGGATTCGTAGCGGATGGCAGTCTGAGCGATTCGCCGCAAGGAATCTCTAACTTTGAACGGCAATTTGAGGTGGCCGATGATGTGGGGCTCCTTGCGCAAATGCTCTTGGACGTTGGCTTGATACCCAGGGTAGCTGCGCAACGTCGGGAAGGGAGACTTCATCCCCTTCGGGGATTTTTCGAAGAAATTTGTCCTGAACCTCCCTTCGCAGTCACATATTACCGGATAGAACTTGCGTCTGAATCGTGGTCCGATTACGTTTCCATTTTCGATGAGCGATACGACTCCAGTGGCCTTTGATTCGAAAGTCGAAGGGAATATTATTTTCACCAAAGTGGATGCTGCAATCAATTGGATGCGGAGCAATTCCCTGTGGCCGATGCCCATGGGACTGGCCTGCTGTGCGATTGAATTGATGGCGGCGAGTTCGTCCCGTTTTGATATTTCCCGCTTCGGTGCGGAGGTCATGCGGTTTTCCCCACGTCAAAGCGATGTGATGATTGTTGCCGGCACGGTAACCTACAAGATGGCACTTGCCGTGAAGCGGGTGTGGGATCAGATGCCAGAGCCCAAGTGGTGCATTGCGATGGGCGCTTGTGCATCCAGTGGGGGGATGTATCGCAGTTACGCTGTTTTACAAGGCATTGATCACCTCATTCCTGTGGATGTTTATATTTCCGGCTGCCCGCCGCGCCCGGAGGCCTTGCTGGATGGGCTGATGAAACTGCAGCACAAAATTATGGGCGAGCATTCCTTGGAAGAGCAAAAGAAAGCTTTGATGGAGACTGTATGACCACTTCCGAAGCGGCAAAAATGATTTCTGAACGGTTCGGGGATTCGGTGCTTGGGAGCAACGAGTTTCGTGGGGAGACCGGGGTGGATTTGAAACCGGAAGTGCTTCGGGCGGTTGCGGAATACGCGAAGAGCGAACTGGGATTCGACTATCTGTTGGACATCGCGAGTGTTGATCATTTTGGCGAGGAGCCACGCTATGAGGTCGTTTACGAACTCTCGGTGTTGGAAACCGGAACGCACCTGCGTCTGAAGGTCAAAATTTCTGAAGACGACCCGGTGGTGGATTCCGTGATGGATATCTGGCCCACGGCCAATTGGCATGAGCGGGAGATTTACGACATGATGGGCATCCGCTTTGCGGGTCACAACGATCTGCGAAGAATCCTCATGTGGGAAGGCTACCCATATCACCCACTGCGCAAGGATTTCCCATTGGAGGGGAAACCAAGCGAAGTGGCCGAAGTGGCTTTCACAAACCCTGCACCTCTGGCGGGTGGTCCGTTCGTGACCGCTCCCACGGATGGAATCACTCTTGTTCGAGAACCGCGGGCGCGGCGCGCCGGCGACCTTCCGCCCAAGGAAAAATTTATTGCAGAGCCTTGATTTCGGAACCCCAACGTCTTGCGGAGCTGGTTGACCGCATCGCGCATCTCCCCCAGATCGCCCTGGATACCGAGGCCGACAGCCTTCACAGTTACTTCGAAAAACTGTGCCTCATCCAATTGAGCTCCCGTGAGGAACATGTCCTTATTGATCCCCTCGCCGGCCTCGACCTCCAACCGCTCTTCGACACCCTCGCAAAAAAACGCATTGTTTTTCATGGTGCCGATTACGACATGCGCCTTCTGAACCGGTCGCTGAACATCCAGTTCGAGGACCTCTTCGATACGATGATTGCTTCACGCCTTTGTGGGCTCAAAGAACTGGGTCTCGCTGCTCTCGTCGAAAAATATTTTCAGGTCAAACTCTCCAAAGCCTCCCAAAAGGCCAATTGGGCACTTCGTCCGCTTTCATCCCAAATGATCGAGTATGCGATGAATGATACCCGCTATCTCCTTGATCTTGGGTCCATCCTTGATGAGGAACTCCGGCGGATCGGGCGCTGGGAATGGTTCGCTCAGTCCAGGGATCGCATGATCGCAGCCGCGCGTGAAACCAAAGCACGAGATGACAGCAAGGCGTGGCGCATCGCAGGAAGTGCCGCATTGTCTCCAAGAGCCCAATCCGTCCTGCGCATTCTCTGGCAATGGCGGGATTCCGAGGCGAAAGCATGGGATCGTCCCGCCTTTCATGTGATCGGGAACGAGGACCTGCTTCGCATCGCGGAGAAATCGGTGGCAGAACAGGCTTACTCCACCCCGCGAATGACCTCGCGACGCAGAAAAAGTTTTGAGGTCGTGCTTGCCTTGGCCCTGCAAATTCCTGAGTCCGAGTGGCCACGTGTGGAAAAAATCCGACGCAAACGCCCACCCCGCGAGCAAATGATTCGGCTGGAACATATTCGAAAAGTCCGTGACCGGGTTGCTGCGGAACTGGATTTGGACCCATCGATTATTGCGCCCCGTCAGGCGTTGGAAGCCGCAGCAGAGGACGCCACCACGGAGGCCCTCATGCCATGGCAAAAAAATCTCCTTGGTCTTGATGCAAGCG
>JBGSVX010000210.1:0-3709 GCA_041752795.1 Terrimicrobiaceae bacterium | reverse complement strand
GGATCACCGCGCCCGGAAGCATCCCGGT
Organism: Terrimicrobiaceae bacterium; assembly: GCA_041752795.1. Classification (GTDB taxonomy): domain Bacteria; phylum Verrucomicrobiota; class Verrucomicrobiia; order Chthoniobacterales; family Terrimicrobiaceae; genus JAJTZA01. The sequence goes on along the minus strand of JBGSVX010000210.1, from coordinate 3,681 downwards.
CCCGCAGGCTGCCCAGGAACATCCGTTTCTCATTCCTTACAATACCTTTGAAACCAAGTTGTATCCCATCTTTGAGACCAGCAAATGGCTGCGGGGATTTCTGCTGTTTCTTGCGATTTATTATTATGTGCGGAAGCCGGGGAATCTGGACACCGTGGTTCTCGCGGTCTGCATTGCGACCCTCTACTTGGGCTTTGTGGTGCTAAGTGATCGCTACATTCACCACATCCACCGGGTCAAAGGAACCCTCCCCCATCCCAACTCCCTTGCAACCTACATGGCCATGTGTGGAACATTCCTTTTTTGCATCCTCCTTAACGAACGTCGTTGGCCGCGGATCACCATGCTGTCTGTGGCCATTGGCCTTGCGGGCCTGAGTGTGGTGATGACCATTTCGCGAGGCGGTCTCGCGGCCATGATTCTCGGATTCGGACTTTCATTTCTGCTTCTCGGTTGGCGGAATATTTCCATCAAAAATGTTGTGATTGTTAGTCTTGGGGCCGTGGCGGGAGTTGTTGTGTTGGCTGCTGCTGCGGACACCCTTCTTGCTCGGTTTGTTGGAGAGCAGGATGCTGCGGGAGATTTGGAATACCGGATGTATTACAATAATCAGGCAAAACTTATGGCCTCTGAGCGCACATTCGGGGTTGGGCCGGGGAATTTCTCTGCGATGTCATGGGACCGCTATGCCGCAATGGTTGACCCTGACAATCCGCCGGGAACTCCTGCTCATAATATCTGGTTTCTGACCCTTGGTGAGACCGGCTATCCGGGCCTTGTGGTTTTTATGGGATTGTGGCTGCGCTTTTTTCTGATGGCGGCCCCACTCATTTTGTGGCGACTGAAGGGCATGGAATTGGCTGCCGCCACCGGCGCGACTCTCCTGTGTTTTGTGTGTCACGTGCAGGCCATGGTGCAACTCTCATTCCGTCAGACCCCAATCTTTTTTATGCTTATGATTTCCCTCGCCATCGTGGCCGCTCTCAGACAAAACTGGAGCATCGCCCACCGGGCACAGAAAGCGGGTTTACAACCCCTCGCCGCATGAGCAAGCCACCGGAACAAGTCAACTTCTCGCGTCAGTCAATGCAGGCAGTTCCATGGATTCTTGGCTCCAAGGTCGTTCTCTTTTTTGCCTACTTCGGGATTTCGGTTCTGATTGTTCGGGGACTCGGCAAAGAACAATATGGGGTCTTTGCACTCTGCAAAAATTTTGCAGACATTTTGATGATTCTTTGCGGGCTTGGAATGAACGCTGTGATTTTGCGTTTTGTTCCTGAATTGATCGTAAACCGAAATCGTGCCGGGCTTTTGCGGGTGCTTTGGAAGACGGCTGCGATTCAATTGGTTTTGAGCATTCTGGCGGTGGCGGTCATGACCCCGATGACTCCCTTGTTTGACAAGTGGTTCGGAGTTTCTTTCGGGCCACTGTTATTTTTGACGTCAGTATCCGTAGGATTTGTCCTTGCAAAGTCCTGGTATAATGATGTGCTGACGAGCCTGTTTCTCGGACGCTGGGTGGCAGTTTTTTCGTTGGTGCAGGGAATATCCTGGGCCTTGCTTTTGGGGTGGTTGGTGTGGAGTGGTGGAGCAACCGTTTTCTCGGTCATTGTGGTTGAGATCCTTTCCATTGTGTGCGCGGGGGTTTTAGCCATTGGGGTTTTGTTTCGTTACCTGAGATCTCTCAATTGGAAATCCCCGTTGCATGGGATCGGGCGGTCTCGGGCTCTGAGCATGGGCCTTGCCACGTGGGGAGGGAGTATCGGTCGCGCCTTTATGATGAAATACTCCGAGACCTTTTTTCTCGGTCTTTATTTCGGGCCGGCGGCGGTTGCCATCTATGACCTTGGATTTTCCTCCACGATGTTGGTGATCACATTTATCCCGATGGCGCTTCAGACAATCTTTTCAAGTGGCTTGGCCGAGGCCTTTGTGAAAGACCCTGAATGCCTGCCACGGTTGGTCAGCACGCTTTACAAAGTGCTCATTCTCTTCGCTGTTCCGATTGCCGCGTTCGGCGTGTTTTTCTCACCGACAGCGGTGGTGCTTTTTTATGGTCCCGAGATGGCGGGAGCCGGCTGGGTGGCATCCAGTTTTTGTGCCATCCATCTGCTGCCTTTGATTGCGATCCCGCTTTCGATGGCGATTGGCGCACTCGAGAAGGTGAAAGAGTTTTTGCCTTTGCTTTACTTCCGTGTGGCAGTGAACCTTGCGCTCGATTGGTTGCTGATTCCCAGATTTGAAATTCCGGGTGCTCTCGCGGCCGTGGTTCTTACCTTTGTTCTCACGTTTCCATTGCGACTCGGCCTCATCCGCTCGCTGCTTGGAGGATTCCATTTTCCGGTGGCGTTCTTCCTAAGATTTCTTGTTGTGTGCCCACTGATCGCCGGTGTCGTCTGGTGGCTCGTTCCCCATCAAAACATTTTGGGTCTTTTCATCGCGGCCGGTGTCTATGGGCTCCTGTTTTTTGTGGTCCTGCGCTTCGCCTCGCTCCTTCAACACAAGGATGTTCAAGAATTTCGCAGCCTTGATTTTCCAAAACTTAATCGCCTGCTTGACGTGTTAGCCGGCAAATCTTCATGAAAATTCTCTTGGGGGGCGTCCCCTTCGGCCGCAACAACATTGGGGATGAAGCCATTCTGGCGTGTGTCGTCAAAATTGTCAGGGAAGCGGCGCCGGGTGCCGAACTCACGGTGAGCACGGATGACTCCGCCACAGCCACCCGCCTTGGGGTGAAAGTTTGTCCTTTGTTTGGGTTTGATGTGATTCCCTACTCCGAGGAAGAGATGCGTGAGGTCATGAGCCGTCATGATGTCTATATTTGGGCGGGAGCAACCGGACTTTCCGACTACCCGGATCGGGCCTGCGAGTTACTCGGTGCCGCACGCGAGGCCGGATGCCGGCGCATTGTTTGGAATGTGGGCATGAACAGCGAACTGAACCCCGCGAAATACAAACTTCAAGGGAAGCGTCTGGCTCTTGCGCGTTTTGCTGACCGGTTCACGGGGGGCATGTTTTCCATTCAGACCGGAATGGAAGGCAATCTCGAGGCCGGAGCGCGGGAAAACCTGCGTCGGGAGTTGATGGAATGCCGGTTGATTATCACGCGGGATCCCGAAAGTGCCCGGGAGTTGGAACGCTGCGGTCTGCCTCCCGGCCGTGTGGTGGTCGGCGCGGACTCCGCCTTGATCCAAGATATGTCTCCATGGCCGCTGGGATCCCTTGGTATGGAGGACACGCAGCGACTCGAAAAAAATGGTCCCCGGCGGATCGCTCTCTGTGTGAGTGCGCAGCGCGAAATCGCGCGGTGGAATGAACTTGTTGCGGCTGTGGACTCTCTGCTCGATTTGCCAAATGCTGAAGTTGTCGGCCTTCCGATGAACCCGATTACGGACTTGGAAATTCTGCTCCGCCTTCAACAAGCCGTGAAATGTCCCGAGGCGTTCCAAGTGATAGCCGGCGTCACAGGGCCTGCAGATATCACGACCCTTGCCGGACGGATGGATATTATTATCAGCAGCCGTCTTCATTTGTTGATTCTGGCGCTTCGTCGAAATGAGTGGGTGAAACGAACCGGTTTGATGGGGGCTGTGCGCCCCCAAACCCCGCAGCGCTCGCCGCGCCAGGCGTTCCGGGGGGGGGGAGATGATGGGGTCCTTCGGACCGGGGATTGATTGCTGG
>JBGSVX010000209.1:0-2753 GCA_041752795.1 Terrimicrobiaceae bacterium | reverse complement strand
TTCTCGGACAATGCGCTCACCTTGTTGGAAAACCTGAACAAAGCGGTTGTTGAAGCCAAAATTGGAGAGATCAGCGCGGACATCAAGGCCCTGATTGGGGACGTGAGCAAGACCATTGATTCGGCGGATGTGCATGGATTGAGCGCGGATGCCAAGAGCCTCCTTGCAGGACTGGCCGCGAGCAATCAGCGGTTGGAGAAAATTCTTAAAAATCTGGAACCCGCCACGCATTTGAATTCTCAGCAGATCAAAGAGATCGTGGCCAATACGGCAACCATCACAGACAATTTGTTGAAACTCAGTTCCGAGTTGAAATCGAAGCCGTCGCTGTTGTTGTGGGGAAATCCCCCAAAACCAACCCAAACTCCGCGCCAGCGCCGGCCCTGAATTTTTTCATGCCGGCTCCCCGTGTGCGATTTTTGGAATCCTCTGAACCGCTCGCGGTGCAGGTGGCCGGTTGCATTCTGGAGGGTCAGGATCCGAGTTTTTTGGATTTGCGTGACATGCAAGTGTGGGTGCCAACAGCAGGTGCCTCACGGCGGATTCGTTATGCTCTCGCAACCTTGGCATGCAAATCCCAGCGCGGTGTGCTTTCTCCGGAGTTTTTGCAACCCATGCAGGCACTCCTTCCAGCGAACCCGGACAAGCCGCTCGCATCCCGGGAAGAACGGGCCGCTGCATGGGGGATCTCGATTTCAAAGGCTTCCCATGATGCCATCGCCAGCCTCTTTCCAAGGCCGGAAGCGCTCCAGGGGGCGGGTCAGTTGATGGGAGCGGGTTCCCTGATTGCCGACCTTTGTGATTTGTTGGCTGAGAGCGGATACCAGCCCGGTGATTTAGAAATTTTCAAAATTTGTGATGAGGATGAAGACCGGTGGTCGCAACTTAATTCTTTGTATCGCAATTACTGTGAAGTTTTGGAGGATGCGGGGCTTCACGATGCCAACCTGCTGAGAATTGCCCAAGCCAAGGACCCGTGCCGCCCGGATGGAATTCGAAGAGTGGTTGTTGCCTGCCTCCCCGACCTTCCTGTCATTGCTGAAACCTATGCGCGGCGCCTCCTTGAGATGGGAATTTCCATTGAGGTTTTGGTTTGGAAACCGGGCGAAATGGCCGGAGGGTTTGATGCATGGGGCAGGCCTCTGACCTCTGATTGGACGATGTCCCGTTCGCCAATTGCTCTCTCACAAATCCTCCGCTGCAAGGACCCGGATGAGGAGACCGACAAGGTGCTCGACTTTTTTTCAAAATCCGAAAAGCCGGGGGACTATGCCCTTGTGCTTGCCGACCCGGATCGTTCCACGGTTTTTGAGTCAGGAATCCAGCGTCGGGGCGGCACGCCATTCGTGCCCGATGGCGGCAATCTTGCTTCCACCAGCCCCGGACGTAGCTCGCTTCTCTGGCAGGAGTGGAGTGATTCGCAATCACTCAAAATCCTGAGGAACCTTCTCGAAGAGCCGCAAGTTTCCGAATGGGTCGGGCGACTGTGTGGAATGAGCCTCTCTGACACCTTGTTGGCTTGTGATGTGATGTTATCCGAGTTGTTGTCGGAATCGCTGAATCAGGCCGCTGCTGCACTCAAGGAAAAGCCCGAGGCCTTGCACTCGTCTCAGGCTACCGCGAGACAACTCGCGGAGCGATTGGTTGCCGCTCTTCGCAGGAAAATATCCATGGAGGATTTTTTGACCGATGTCTGGCGGGGTGGGGGAGCGAATGACGTGTTGGAGGTCTGGCATTCCTTGCAGTCCTCTCCAATTTTTGAAAGGTGGCCGGAGGGGCGGGATGTGGCGTTTGCGCGGGCATTAACATCCGCAAAAACTTTTGAAGTGTCCGAGTCCGGCGAACTCGAAATTCACGGGTGGCTGGAAGCGCCCTGGCTGGAGGCCGGACGGGTGGCCGTGAGCGGATGCGTGGAGGGTCGCCTTCCCGCAAGCATCAATGAACATGCCTTCCTTCCCGACTCCAAGAGATCGGCTCTGGGAATCATGGACAATGCCTCCCGGTATGCGCGGGATAGCTACCTCTTGACATGCCTCGTGGCCTCCCGACCGCCGGAAAATCTGCTTTGTAGTTTCAGCAAATATGGACCCGATGAAAGTCCATGTCTGCCATCCCGTCTGCTGTTGCAATGTGGTAAAGAGGAATTGCCGGAGCGCGTCCTAACGCTCTTTTCTCCTGCCGGGGAATCAAACACCCGTCCGCTCCGTCAGTTCGGGTGGAAGTGGCATCTGATCGAACGATTCCGCAAGACCCGTATTCACAAAGTGAGTCCAACCGATTTCTCCAAGTATTTGCTGTGTCCGCTGCGTTTTTATTTTGAGCGCATTCTGGGAGTCGAGGCCTTTGATCCGCGGGCGCGCGAGATGGATGCTCTCCGGTTTGGAACGCTCATTCACAAGGCGCTGGAAAACTTTGGAGTCCAGACCCCCTGGGAATCATCCGCCGCAAAGATTGAAGCGTCCGTGATTTCACATCTTGAGGCGGAAGCCATCACTCACTTTGGTCCCGATCCGTCTCCGGCAGTTCGGGTTCAATTGGAATCGGCGAAGGTCCGGCTCAAAGCATTTGCCAGAATTCAGGCCGAAGAATTTGCTGCCGGTTGGCGGATCGTGGACGTTGAACGCAAGTTGTCATGGGACGAAGAATCCCCGCTTCTGATCGGCCCGCTGCCTCTCTCCGGAAAAATTGACCGTATTGAAATGCACCCGGAATTCGGGATTCGCATTTTGGATTACAAAACTTTTGCTTCAGCC
>JBGSVX010000208.1:0-4137 GCA_041752795.1 Terrimicrobiaceae bacterium | reverse complement strand
GCAGCATGGATTTGCAAGTAATCGCCCCATGGAATCGAGAGCGGGGCCACAGCCCCCAAGGTGGGACGTGAACGCGAAATGATCGTGTCGCCGCCATTCATGTTTTCAACCCCCATCTCGTCGGCAATGCGCAAAGATTCCGGACCCGGACGGCAATTCCCTGACCACAAAATGAGGTCCACCGGCTTTCCGGGTGGGGCCAGTTCTTTGCGAATGAATTCTATGGAGCCACGGATTTCGCGCTCCGGACTGATTTCCCCCATATTATAAGGCTCGCCAAGTTCCAGCGCCTGGACCTCATACATGGTCGTTGTTTTATCATCCTTCATCCAAAAAAACGGATGCGAATACGTGTGGGAAGAAATCAAGATATTCGGCATGGCAAAGATATCCTTCGCGATGTCCAAAAGGACCTTTTCATCGCCGGGTTTCTGACGCTTCAAATAGCCACGCACTTCGGCTTCGATAATGGAGGATGTGATCGGCAGGGGATACTTCTTGTAGATGTGATCCCGGATAACCTCAGAACTGAACTTTCCACTCTCTACAGCAGAGTAATTGCTGAAGCCGTCAGCGTCCACATGACTGAAAATCAACCGCAATCCATCCCGAGTGGTGGGATCGGCAGCGGGGAAGGGTTTGAAATTCAATGCTTCGCTGAGAAATGCAAAGGGATCAATTCCCCAAAGAGCCACATTGTCCGGGCGCTCAAACCGCAGGAATGGATTCAAAGCCATGCCGCCCCATGGTGCGGTAAAAACGGCATCAAATTTTCGCAACACCGAGTCCCCGGGAACCATGAATGTTGTGGACGCCACGATGTTTGCATCCGGAGGGGCAATGACAATCGGGAAGTTGTAGGGAATGACTTTTGGTTTGGTCTCCGCTGTGGTGATCGGGGTGTTTTCAATGCGGATGTGACGCGGGAGATTGACCGATGCGGTCGTGCGGGTGTCAATTTCCATGCCGAGCATCCTCCCAAAGGCCGAGGCATAGCGGTCATCAAAGGGAAGTTTTCCAAATACCAGAATCGGCATGGTTTTGTCAGGCCGATCCATCAGCCACTTGAGAATTTCCTTCTGACGCTCTTCACTGAAATCGCAATACGCATCAAAAATGAGTCCACTGTATTCCGGCCCGAGATTGGGAAGTGCTCCCGATGACGCATCAAAATAATCCACGCGATATCCCATCCATTCCAAGGGCAGATGAATTGATTGGGAAACCCATGTGTCGGCCGGCCAATAGCGGGACCCTCCGGCATTGAGTTCCACCTGCCTCCCGTAGATCACCGCAATCTTGCGCGCCACCTGCCTCAAGGGAGCAAGGCTGGCTCCATGAAGGTCCGGGGTCGTGATAAAAGGAATGAACCCGGACGCTTCAATTTTCTGCGAGGTGGCCATCGCGAGGTCCTTTTGCGATGGATCAACATAATCCACCACGTAAACGTTCATGCCATCTTTCTTCGCCGCGTTCAGTCGATCCAAAAGCCAGGCCCGCTCGGATTCCGTGGTCTCTTTATAAGTCTTCGAAGCAAAGTCGTAGGTCTGATACAGTGACTCCACCAGAACCCCATCCACCTCCGCTTTTAATTCGTCCAAAATCGAAAACCCGCGGTTCAAAACGATTTTTTTGTTAGGAAATGCCGCGCGAATGTCCTTGATGGCCGCGACCAATCCCGCCCGGAAGTCCGCCGCTCTCGCCGGAAATTTCTGAGCCAAAAGGTCCACGCTGTCCACCGTGTCAAAAAAGAATCCGTCAAATCCCTTCTCCGAGGCCTCCTTCGCGAGATCCAACAAAAGGGCTCGCCATTTGGGTGAGGAAACATCCGGCAAATCGCCCCCCCACACGTCATTCTTCCCAAGCAAAACGTGCTTTTCTTTCAACACCCGATCCCGGTGACGGGAATGCGGTGCCACCTCCGCGGCACTGATGTATGCCAACAGCGACGTTCCCGCCTGCTTGGCCGGAGCAAGGTCCGTGACCGCTGTCGGGTAAATCACCGCGACATCATAGGCAGCCAATTTCCCGGCATCCACCTTGTCGGAATAATCGACCAACAGGGTCTGAAACTCTGACCCCATCCCAGACGTCACCACAAAAAGCCACAGAGCCAATGCAATTGGTTGTGTGGCTTTTTTCACAAAAATCGGTGGACTAACGGCTAGAGAGAACATCAAGCCGAAAGATACTATCCATCTGGGAGTTTTGCAGAAAGTTTTTTTTCTGAGCCCTTCCCGACTCAGTCTTCGATGGTTTTCCGGCTTGTTTTTCGATTCCTGTCTTTTTAGAACCAATCATGAACGATCCAGAAAGAACGATTGAATTTGAGTTTGTCCGGGCCACGGAAAATGCTGCGCTGAATGCGCTTTCCTGGCTTGGGCGCAGGGAAAAGGAGAAGGCCGATGCGGCGGCGTGTGATGCGATCTACGGGGTTTTTGATTTGGTGGACATCCGTGGGGAAGTAGTGATTGGGGAGGGGATCAAGGACAATGCACCCGGCATTTTTTTGGGTGACAAGCTGGGGACATGGAAAGAGGGCACGCCCCGGTTTGACATCGCCCTGGATCCGATTGATGGAACGAGCAATATCGCTAATGGGCTTCCGAACTCGATCTCGGTGATGGCAGCGAGTGAAACCCGCGATGGCACTCCCCACACGATGCGAAACATCCCGACGTTTTACTGTGAAAAGCTGGCTTATGGTCCGGATGTGGTGAAGGCGCTCAATGAAGGCATGGAGCCATTCACTTTGGACACGCCGTTGGAGGTCATGTTGCCGCAGGTTGCCGAGGCGCTTGGCAAGCGGGTGAATGAGTTGGTGGTAATGACCCTCAACCGTCCGCGTCATGCCGAACTGATTGCCAGTGTGCGCAAAGTGGGGGCCGCCTTGCGATTGATCATGGATGGAGATATTGCCGCTGCGGTGACGCCATCGCTGCCGGACCCCTCGATTGATTTGTATTTTGGTATTGGCGGAGCACCCGAGGGAGTGCTTTCTGCGGCGGCATTGAAAGCGCTTGGCGGCGAGATGCAGCTTCGCATGTGGCCACGCGATGAAGCCGAACGGGCCGAGGTGCTGGAAACAACATCGGAGGAGGACCTTCGCAGGATTTACCTCTGTGATGACCTCGTGCAGGGCGACAGTTCGATCTTTTGCGCGACCGGGATCAGTCACAGCTCCCTGGTCCCTGGGGTCCGACTGGTCGGAGGCAAGGCCATCACGCATTCGATTCTCATGCGGGCACGCAGCCGAACCGTTCGATATATCCGCGCCGTGCACGACCTGAGCACCAAGACGATTCATCTCCGAAGTGATGCCGGCGACCACGGGCTCCGGGAGGCGCGCTCTGCATGAGCTGCAACCCTCCACGAATTCAGAGAAAATTTTTTTTTGAATCATGAGGGAATAAGCCTGCGAGCCAACGACTCCATTCGAGGAATGAACCGCAGGCACATTGTCATTTTGGGTAATGGGATCACCGGAGTAACCGCCGCCCGTCATATCAGAAAGAGGTCAAAAGATCGGATCACGATCGTCTCCGGTGAAACAGATCACCATTTTTCGAGAACCGCGCTCATGTATATTTTCATGGGTGATCTGACCTATGATGACACGAAGCCTTACCCTGATGACTTTTGGAAAAAAAATGATATTGAACTCAAGCGTGCATGGGTTGATGCGATCAACCCGGCGGATCGCAAGCTGGTTTTTCAAGGAGGGGGGGAAATGGCGTATGATGAATTGGTGGTGGCAACCGGCTCCCGCTCGAACAAGTTTGGCTGGCCGGGTCAGGACCTTGATGGGGTGCAGGGATTTTACTCCTATCAGGACCTGGAATCCATGGAGCGCTTTGCGGGCACGACCAAACACGCGGTGATTGTCGGTGGTGGTCTCATCGGCGTGGAAGTTGCCGAAATGCTGCAGACCCGCGGCATCAAGGTGACATTTCTAGTGAGAGAAAAATTGTTTTGGAACAGCGTCCTCCCGGATGGTGAGGCCGTGATTGTCAGCCGCGAGATCAAGCGTCATGGCATCGAACTCAAAATGTCCTCCGAGTTGAAAGAGATTTTGCCGGATTCGAAGGGACGGGTTCGTGCGATTGTGACCAAAGCCGGGGAGGAAATTGCTTGTGA
>JBGSVX010000207.1:0-2096 GCA_041752795.1 Terrimicrobiaceae bacterium | reverse complement strand
ACAATCCGGTCATTGGACTGGAATCCGAGAGCCTTGGACGAGCGATTACATGCCATCGACAAAAGTGCCGGGCTGAGTGCACGCAAATCCGGCGGATCAATCGTTGGAGTGCCGGCAAAATGGGTTGCGATTTTTGGAGATTCCAAGGGGGCATCCGGAAGCGTGGAGGCCGAGATGGTTGGCCATTCCCGGTCCACCACCAACGTCTTTTTGCCCGTGCCGGCAAGGAGAGCTTCGGTGACAGAATCGCAGAGAACGAGTTCGGCATCTCCTGCTTCCAAATGTTCGGCGAGCCAGTCTTCGCCCGCCTTGGGATCCAAGGGCAGGAAAGAATCCCCGGCATGTAGCACCCCAAGAATGGCGACGGGCAGCCAGAGTGAAGGACTCAAACAAATGCCAATCGTCCAGCCCTGACCCAGGTTTTCATTCCTCAAATAGGCGGCCAGAAGGAGAGCATACTCATGAACCTCCTTGTAGGTGAGCGAGGCCCCCGACGCGTCCAGCACTGCGATCGCAGCGGCCTGCTCGGAGGCCGTGTCGGCAATGATATCCTGGATGCTGGCCGGTGGGGTGGGGGGGTCCGGTTGCGGTTTTTCCTGAGCACTGGAATCCAGAATCTCCAAATCCAGGAGGGAGGCTTCGGGGTTCACAACAAACGCGCGAACCAAGGCATCAAATCGGGAAAGCAATCTGGCCGATTCATTGGTTGGCAGTCGGCTGGCACGGAGTCGGAAATGCAGGCGCGGGCCATCCCGCACTTCAAGGTCCAGAGGGTGCAGGGGCTGGTTGATAATGCGGGCATCCAGATTGATCCATCGGGGGAAAGCCTCCGGGATGCGGTCATTCAATGCCGGAGGCAACCAGGAAAACACCGAGGCAAATGCATCGGGCGTTGAACCGTCAAAGGGTGCAGGCAGGGACTGAAGCGGTTGACTGGATTTTGTTGCCCGGAGTTTTTCAGCCCCATCGAAGGAGCGCATCCACTCATCGATTGTCAGGTCGGGAGGAATTGTCACCCGGCACGGCAAATAATTGGTCCGGGATCCCTGCGAATCATTGGTGTCCGTTGTGGCAAGAAGAATGATTTCTTCACTGAGGGAGAGCCTTGCCAATACCAATCCCCAAAGGGCCAGAAGAGCCGTTGAGGAGGAAATTCCAAGGCTCTGACACCGTAAAGCAATCTCGCGGGTTGTCTCCCGATCCACGAGCAGGGATTGTTCGATGGGTGGGACCGGAATTTCTCCTTCTCCAAAATAATCGAAGCTGCGCGACTGACCGTCGTTCAAAAAACTTTGCCACCAATCAGAATCAATTTTGATTTCTTCCGGTTCTTTGGTCGGGCTTTCTTGCGGGCTCTGACCCTCCAACGCCTCAATCCATTCACAAAGAACGAAAAACCAGGTTTCCTCATCCAACAAAAACCTTGGGTAAGTGACCAGCAGATGCGTGGACGCGTTGGGTAAACGGATGGCCACGAATCGAATGACCGGAGCCAGGGAAAGGTCAATCGGCCGTGCGGCCTCTTCCTCCAGCGCGGATGTCCAGCGCCCCGGAAGCTCCGGGAACGGAACATCGGTCCAGTCCAAGTCCCTCCACGAAGCCTCGGCGGCCTCTTTTTCGAAACGCAGTAGCCCACCGAGTTTGGTGTCACGGAAGGATGATCGGAGAACGCCATGCCCCGCCGAGATGGCCGACCATGTGCTTCGCAGCAGGTCGGTTGGCACCGCTTCACCGAAACTTACGGAAAGCTGGCAAACCCTCGCGGAAGGGGATGCGGCATGGGCCGTGAGAGCAAACAGGGAGGACTGGCCGGGAGCGGCGGGAATATCGTTCATGCGTGAAGCTATTAAAACAGGTTTTTGTCAGTGACAGCCCCTTCGGAGGCGGTCGTCACATGGGCGGCATATTTGGCAAGCACACCTCGGCGATACCTTGGTGCCGGCTTTTTCCATGACTTGAGGCGTTTTGCAATTTCGGCAGCAGAAACGCCAAGAGTGATTTCGCGCTTTGACGCGTCAATCGTGATGGTGTCGCCATCTTTCACGACAGCCAACACGCCTCCATCATAAGCCTCCGGCGTGATGTGACCGACCACA
>JBGSVX010000206.1:0-3571 GCA_041752795.1 Terrimicrobiaceae bacterium | reverse complement strand
GGCGGCTCCAAAGAGCAGGAGTTTTGGGTTTGCAAGGAGAGGAGAAAAATCGGTCATGGACCCAATGCCAACAAAGATAAGCAGTGGGAAAAGTTCATTGCCGATGCCAAAGTCGTAGAGGGTTTTCAGGACTCCGCCTTGGTCCATCACCTCACTGAGCGGAAGATTTACCAAAAGACAACCGAAAGCGATGGGTAGGAGAAGGAGCGGCTCAACCCCTTTCCAGATCGCGAGGTAAAACATTCCGACCGCCACAGCAATCATGATGATATTCGGCCCGCCACTACTTAGCAAAAACCGGAAGCCTTCCGTGAGTGCACCCAAACCACCAAGGAGTGCGTCAATCATTTATCGTCCTCCTCTTTGACTGGAAAAATGGCGGTGAGTGCCTGAATGATGAGGGCCATGATGAAGAGCGTGAGCAGAGTGCCCCCCATTCCCACGACGAGAAGGGTGAGGCCAAAGGTAAGATTATCCATGGGGTCAGATGTGATCTCCTCCCGGTGGGACCGAATTTCCATCCGGGGCCGGGGGGTGGGTTTTGTTATGCCAAATCGAGAGTACGATCGAAACCGTAAGCACGGCGGCTATGACGAGCAGAGAAACAAACGTGTGGTGCTTGAACCATTCTTCGGCGGGATGCCAGAACCCAACAATCATTTTGAGGCCGATAAACAGAAGGATGATGCTCACTCCATGCTTGAGAAAAACAAACATGCCCATCACGCCCCGCAGCGCAAAAAAGAGGGAGTTCAATCCAAGAACTGCAAACACATTGGACGTAAGCACAACGAAGGGATCTTCGCTGATTCCCATGATAGCGGGAATGGAATCGAGGGCAAAGAGGACATCGGTGCTTCCAATGACAAGAAAGACCAGGAAGAGCGGGGTGATGCAAAGCTTTCCATTGTAACGCACAAAGAGCCGCCGACTTTCCGGTCCTTCATCATGAACTGTGAGAAACTTCGAAGCGAGGCGATGGAGCACATTCTTCGCGGGGTCCACATTTTCGGATTCCTCCGTCGTGAGCATTTTCCATGCGGTCCAAATCAAAATGGCTCCAAAAACATACAGCAGCCAATGGAACTTTTGAACGAGGGCAATACCAAAAAGAATAAAGATAATTCTCAAAAAAATCGAAAGGTAGATCCCCAATTTGATAAGTTTGGGCTGGGCAATTTCCGGCACTCCCATCAGCGAGAAGATCAGGATAAAGACAAAAAGATTATCTACGGAGAGAGAATACTCGGTGAGGTAACCCGCAATATAAAGCGGTGCCAATTCTTCCCCTTGTGGGTGCAGAAAAAAGATCACAGCCCCGAAGCCGAGAGCCACAGCGACCCAGAGGCCTGTCCACCTCAGAGAGGAAGACACACCGACCGGGCTGTGCCGGTGCGTGATGACAAACAAATCCAGCGCCGAAACCCCGATGGCGAGGCACCAGAAAATCAGCCAAAGCAAGGAGACAGAGATCATCTATTTTAGTGTGGCAATATAGTAGCCGGCGATAACAGCTGTTCCGATCACTCCGGCGACATTCGGGCCCATGGCATGCATAAGCAAAAAGTTGTTGGGGTCCTCGCGCTGACCTTCGACTTGGGAGACACGCGCAGCCATGGGAACAGCCGACACACCCGCGGATCCGATTAGCGGGTTGATTTTTTCTGGAAGAAAGAGGTTTAAAATCTTGGCCATGATGACGCCGGAGGCTGTTGACATCGAGAAGGCACACACCCCTAGTCCGATAATGAGAAGGGTTTCCTTTTGAAGAAAGCGCTCACCGGTCATGGTTATTCCCACTGAGGTTCCCAAGAAAATAGTGATGATATTGATAATTTCATTTTGGGAAGATTTCACCAACCGATCGGTGACCCCACACTCGCGGAGAAAGTTTCCAAGCATGAGCATGCCAATCAGAGAAGCGGCGGCCGGGACAAGAAGAATGCATAGAATCGTCACCAAAAGGCAGAAAACCAGCTTTTCCAGTTTACCCACATGACGCAGGGATTTCATGCGAATGAGCCGTTCCCGTTTGGTTGTGAGAGCCCTCATTATTGGAGGCTGAATGAGTGGGACCAGGGCCATGTAGCTGTAAGCGGCAACGGCGATGGCCGGGAGCAGGTGCGGGGCAAGTTTGGCAGACAGAAAAATTGCTGTGGGGCCATCTGCTCCACCGATGATTCCGATGGAGGCACTTTCTCCGGCGGAAAAGCCAAGCAAGGTGGCACACAGAAATGTCACAGCCACACCAATTTGGGCAGCCGCACCGAGCAGGAGGGTTAGAGGCCGCGCAAGAAGAGGGCCAAAATCGGTGAGAGCACCAACACCTAGAAAAATCAGAGGAGGAAAGATTTCCCATTCAATCCCCCGGGAAATGTAATAGAAGAGGCCTCCCGGGTCCCGACTAAAGATTGTTGCCATGGTTTGGCCTTCAAAGAGGTTATCACCGGGAGTGGCTGAGAGTTCTGTAATCTGGCCTTGCGACGTGGCCCGAAGGGGTTCCTCGGTCCCGGAGCGTTTGTTTTTCATGGTGGCAAGCACATCGCCAACCTGGACGTGGTCTCCGGGTTTGACACTCCACGTGACCAGAGTTCCATGAATCGGGCTCATCACCGGTCCCGGGGGAGCGCTGACCAAAGCCGGAGCCGGGAGATTGGCAAGGAGGGCGCCAAAGGCAATGGGAACAAGTAGCAGTGGCTCGAATCCTTTGTAAACTGCAAGATAAAACAGGACAGCACAAACAGCCCACATCACAGGCATTTGCCATGTGACGTCTGGAAATCCAGTAAGTTTGAAGAAATCAAAAAAATCTTGGATCATTTTTGGGGGGATTAGCGAAAGGTGTGGGATTGAAAAATTTCGCGTCGCCCCTCAAGGGACCATGCCTGAATTTGAGGATTCCTGACAGGATGCATTTCGAGAATCCGGTGGGGACTTCGCAAGGCAACATGCACGGCGGCAGAAATCACAGCCCGAACCTCCATGGGGATTTCCTCACCGTCCCCGACTGCCAGTGGTTTTCTGGTTGAGACAGCCTCCCGACTGCACTGGAATAGGGCGAGAAGCCGGGCGATCAGCCAGACAAAAACGGCCAAACCGCAAAGTGATAACATCACAATCGCCACTCCAACGGTTTGGTATTTCAAGTTGCCAAGGATATCCGGTTGCCCGGAAACAGAGGCCACGGCGACAGAAAGGAGGAGGCTCATAAGATTTAGGGTTCAGTGGAGAAATTGTTTGGCCTCTCAGAGAGAAAACTCCCAAAGCTTGTTGCATGCAACTTTCGGAATAAAAATATGCGCATAGTCTGCATGGACCGTCTTTGGTATCGAACAAGCCCAACGAGCAATCCCCACCCCAGCGCAAGATAGAAAACGATCAGGCACGGCAGGGAATTGGGCACTCATCGGAACCGATGGGAATCAAAGACTTGGCGGCGTCCCTCGCGGGACCAGAGAAGGCTTTGTACCGGGGAGATCGTCACAATTCGATGATTGTGACCCTGGGTTGCAAAAATTGCTGCTGCGATAGCTGCCCGAACTTGGGGAGGAACTTCTCCTTCACCGACCAT
>JBGSVX010000205.1:0-2400 GCA_041752795.1 Terrimicrobiaceae bacterium | reverse complement strand
CGGAAAAGTGGAAAATTTTGAACTGAAAACTCATGGCGTCTCCCTTCGCCGGTGTTGTCCGGATCAGGTTCCAAGGGTCTCCGGTTTCCCGGACTCTCAGCCGTCATGGCTCCCCTGCGTGTGACCCCGAATATCTCTCCTCCGGGGTCCTGCGTCAATGAGACAGTTTGCAAGCCGTCAGGCAAACAACTCGCTGTGGCTGCCAAGCCGGACCATGCGTAACTCGTCGCTGTTCTGAACATAAATCAGAAGCAGGTCCGGCTTTAGGTGGCACTCGCGGCAACCGGCGTAACCGCCCTTGAGTGCGTGATCGCGAAACTTTACTTCGAGTGGCATCCCCGCTGCCTGAAGTTCGATCGTGTGTTCTATCAGGGCTTCGAGCCCTTTCTCGCGGGCACGCTTTTTGAAATCCCGTTTGAACTGGCTGGTATAGGTGATTTCAGGCATCAGCCTTTGAGCGTCCGGAGAAGCTGCGAGGCGGACTTGACTCGCCGCGTGGGCTTTTCGCCCAAGGCGGCTGCGGTTTCCGCGGTGGGGATCCGCTCGGCATACCGCTCTTCAATCTCTTCGAGGGTCGCATTGCTCAGGTCGAGGTGCGGGCGGGTGGTCAATGCGAATGGGATGCCTTTCTGGATGCAGACCTGTCCCAGGAAGATGTTGATCGCGTCGCCCATGGAAATGCCCAGCTTCGAGAACACCCGCTCTGCAGCGGTCACTTTCTCGGAGTCTACACGGGCGCGGAGAATTGCTGATTTGGCCATATCACGAAAGTGCCACATTTGTAAATTTGCGTCAAGGGGGTCATCCCTTCCACCCAGGATTGGGGAAGGCTTCCCTCGTGTCGCGCACTCAAGCGAAAAGCAACTTTCAGGGCTGACGCAAAAGCATCTTGGTCAGTTTGGAAAAAAACGGACGGTGTTCTGCGACGAATCCGTAGCCCACCCGGCAAATCCATGCGAAGGGCGGAATGGAGATGTACGCTTTGAGCGGCAGGGATTGCATCCACGTGCCCCGGTTCCACATTCGAAAAATGGCTTCGGCACCCGAAGCGCGGATTCCATCCGCTCCAATCCATTGTACGGCTTTCATGCAGGAAGCGATTTCCAATCCATCAATTTTGGCTTCTTGAAAAGGCACAAAAGAAACGCTGGGATCCTTCTTCCAGAGGTCGACCCACATGCGGCAGAATCCGCAGTCGCCATCAAAGACTATAGTGCCACGCACGGGACCTCCCGGATTTTTTGGATCAGAGTTCAAGTCATCCGGGTTCTCTGACATCCCAACAAGGCGACAACCAGTCCAATGACTGTGTGGGAGGCCAGCACCCACACACACAGCGAAGCCGGGGAGAGGGCCGTCTGAATGACCGTTTGAATAATGTCGTAGTAGCGCTCCTCCCTCAAGGTCTGCAAAATTCCTGACCAACTCCAATACGCGGCGATGAATGGACGGGTGATCGCTCCGACCCAATCCGGCAGCGCGAGCACCGCACCCGAAAGTGGCAACTGAAATCCCACAAGATAAATCGAAACCAGAGAGGCCTGTTCCGCTGATCTCATGAGGCTTGAGATTGCGAGGCATACGGAGGTCATGGCCGCATTCACCAAAATCAAAAACACGAGTTGGGAAGAGAGTTCGCCCGGGAATCCGCAAACAAAATGCACAAAGAGGCCCATCCACATGGACTGTGCCAGCACCAACACCGAGAGGAAGATCGCCTTGCTCGCCACGTAGCTGAACGAACTCAGACCCGCGAGTTTTTCCTTCTCAAAAATCAAACGTTCGGAGGCAATTTCGCGTCCCGAATTATTTGCTCCCATGAGGGTCAGCAAAATGACCTGAAACATGACAATGCCCGAGACCAGGCTGCCAATTTTGCTGCCCTGCACGAGGAACTGCATGTGTTCGCGGAGTTGTTGCAGCAACTCCAGGTTCATGCCCATCGTGAGGTTTTGCACTGCAGGCAGGCCATTCCATGCAAAGATGGCGACCAACACCGGGAATCCTAAAATCAGCCCGGCCTGCAAAAGGATCTGCGGGGTGTCGCGCGAAAAAATCCGGAACCGGCGGGAGACAAGGGTCAGGAATTGGCTGATGGGACCCGGGGATGGCACGACTTCCTTTGTTTCGAGGAGCGGTCGTTCGAAGAGTTCGGTGTCCTGCTCGTTGACAATGGCCTCACTTGCAAAATGGACCGACTGAAGTTCTGACGTGTCGTGAGTGTGCATGGCATCACGAAATGCGGCCCGGTGTTTTTTCCATGATTGTGCCCATTCTTTTGGTTCGCGACCACCCAGTCGGGAATACAAATCCTGAGGATCTTCGCACCGGAAATAGTGTCCAAGAAACTCGGGAGGTCCATGGTAAGCGAGAGCGCCCCCGGATAGAACCAGCACCGAA
>JBGSVX010000204.1:0-2391 GCA_041752795.1 Terrimicrobiaceae bacterium | reverse complement strand
GAAGGTCCGCAAGCAGGAGGTAAGGAATCATGGCCCAACGTGGCCAACGAGGACGGCTCGGCCATGGCTGCACCACCGGCCACCAATATAAAAGGGCCGTGCCAAGAAAACTGGCATGTTCAATTTCGTGCCAAAACCGTGATCCCAGCGCCAACTCGTACATGCCGGGGATATGCCAAAGTACATTGCTCACAACAAAAAGGCTCCAGCACACGACGGGATGGGTCAGCTGATGAATGAAAGCCTTCAGAGGAGCCCAATTGATAAATGGCGCCACAACACCCGCAGCAATCCGGCGTGGAAGACCGCAGATCATGGGCAACGGAGGTGCTCCCAACCAGATGAGCGGTGCCGCCACCATGGTCAGCAACAAATGCTGGGTCATGTGGGATAAAAGCAAAAATGGGGCAAACGCATCCAGGGGGGAGGAGAGGGACACAAAAATTGCGAACAGCCCTCCCAGAAAACACCATAGTCGCCACGCAGGAAAACGCAGCGGAGCCTGAAAACGAAGGCGGTTCCAGCCGCGCAAATACACAAGCGCAGAAAGAAGCAGGGCCGCCGTCGGAAGCGGCTCAAAGGTCCACGAAAGAATGGCTGCCTCTTGTGTGGTCACGATCGGGGTGTGCTCCGAATGACCTCACCCGAGATACGAATGTCGGGACCGATCTGACAGTATGTCACGCCCGCCAATTCGTAGCCGGCCTCAGGGCTGGCGGCACCACGTCCGCCAACAGCCGGCACCGGTCCGCCAAGAATCACCGGGGCCACATAAAACACAGCACGATTCACCAGCTCACGATCAAAGGCCTCCCCCAAAGTTCGTCCACCGCCTTCTATCAATACTGACTGAATTCCAGATTTTCCCAAAGCCCGCAGGCAGGCACGCAGCGACATGTTTTTGAAGATGCGGGTTTTGTCTTTGTGCCGGTCCGTAAAAAGGTGGGAGTCTGGTGGCAGATTCCCTGATTTCGTCCAAATGGCGCGGAAAGGTTGTTTGGCATGAGGGATACCACGAATGGTGAGTTTGGGATTGTCCACCCGCACGGTCTCACCACCGACAAGGATCGCATCACAGGAAACCCGCAAAATCATGGCGTCTTTTCGTGAGGCAGCGGACGTGATCCAGCGGCGACCGGGAGGGGACCCAATGCGTCCATCCAGAGACATGCCCGCTTTTGCAATCACGTAGGGCATGCCGGTCACGATCCAGTGATTCCATGCTTCATTAAGTTTTGCACACTCTTCTGCAAGTAATCCGGACGTGACACTCACCCCGGCGGATTCAAGGATTTTGTCAGCGCGTCCGGCATGACATGGGTTCGGGTCACGCGCTCCATAAACCACCCGTTGGATTCCTGCCGCGAGGATTGCCTGCGTGCAGGGAGGGGTTTTTCCATGAGTTGAGCAAGGTTCCAGCGTGATATAAATGGTGGCCCCTTTCGCAGCCTTGGGAGAAGAGAGCGAACGGAGTGCCTCGATTTCGGCGTGGGGTTGACCGGCTCGCTGATGCCATCCTGTTCCAATCACCCGGCCATTCTTGACCAGGACCGCGCCAACGCTGGGGTTCGGAGCGGTCTGACCGATTCCGCGCCGGGCTTCCTCCATGGCCAGTCGCATGAAGCGTTCATCAAATAATTTCCGGTTTGCATTGCCCACAGCCATAGATTTTCCGAAAGGTGGTGATCGTGCAACCCGGCTTTCGCATCAAAGCGCTCTTTTTTCATGAGTTGGAGCAACTCCTTCGCAGTGGAATTCCCCTGCCCAAGGCCGTGGAAATGATTTCTCATGGGGCGGGGCCGGGACGTCTGGCCGCTACCGTGAATGAAGGAATGGCCTCCAACCTTGATGTTTCCGAGGCATTCCGACGTGCGGGTTTTTCCCGGGGGGATGTTGCCGTCATCGAAGCAGGAGCGGGCACTGGCAAACTCGATTACGTGTTTTCGCAGTTGGCCGGGCACTACGAACGCCTTGCAAAATCGCGGACTACGATCATTACGAAATCCCTCTATCCCGTATTCGTTCTCCATCTTGCCATTCTGCTTCTCAATATCCCTGCCGCCATGCTGGGTCAGTCAACCGGAGGTTACCTGGGTGGGGTCATCACGTCCCTCGCAATCTTTTACGGACTGGGCCTCATCCTATTTGGAGCCGGAGTTTTGCTGGTGAGACAGTTTGCAAACCAACCCGCCATCGCACGGGCACTGCTCCTTGTCCCGGGGTTGCGTCAGTGGTTTCTCACGTGGACCGGTTCCCGCTTTTCCTCGGTGTTTGCCCTTTTTGTGAAAAGCGGAGGAAGTCTCCTCCGTGGTATGGAACTTGCCGGTGCCGCGAGCGGAAGTGTGCTCATTGATTTGGCCACACGCAAAATTGTGACTGATGTGCGTGCGG
>JBGSVX010000203.1:0-4278 GCA_041752795.1 Terrimicrobiaceae bacterium | reverse complement strand
TCAAAGAGATGGTATCAGATCAATGGCATGATAGGCTGAGGTCATAAAGTGACACATTGACAGTTTTATACGCTTTTCATACATTTCGCTCATGATCGCTCCTGAGCGACGCGAAAAAATTCTTTCCATTCTGACCAAACGAAAGCGGGTCGGCGCGATGGAATTGCAAAACCTCACCGGAGCCTCCCCGGCAACGTTACGCCGGGATCTGGATTTTCTGGAAGGTCAGGATCTGGTTGTACGTATTCACGGGGCGGTTCTTCATCCATCCGTTGCCTCAGCCGAACCAAACTTATTGCAAAAATCCAGATCCGCAGTTGAGGCAAAAAGAAAAATTGCCACTCTCGCTGCGGGCCTGGTTCGTAGCGGAACGACGGTCTTTGTGGACAGCGGAACGACGTGTATGGAAGCGGCCCGTCTGCTGCGGACCCGCTCCGACCTCACGATCATAACAAATTCGCTCCCGGTCATTGCCGGGCACGAACAGTTCCATGCAAAATTGATTGTGATTGGTGGTGAGCGCCGGTCGGTAAGTGGCGCCCTGGTTGGCTGCTTGGCCAGTGCTGGAATGAGCGGCATAAAGGCCGATCTTGCTTTGATTGGTGCCTCAGGGCTCGATCCGGCATCCGGCCCAGGAACGACTGAACTTCTCGAGCGGGACATCAAGAGGGCCTGGATAAAAAATGCCCGCCGCACAGTCCTTCTTTGCGATGCCGGCAAGTGGGCCTCGGCCTCAGCCATGGGTTTTGCCCCCTGGGGTGATATCAGCGACTTCGTGACTGACCACAAGCCTCCTGCTTCCTTCCGTCCCAAAACGACAAAAATTCACATCTCATGAAACGCCTCGATCAGAAAATTGCCAACATCCTCGCCGGATCCACTTCACCCAAGGACTTCATTATCGCCGATGCCAAAGATGCGGACATGGCCTTCGGGGTGACCGCCCCCGGCCCACAAAGCGGAGCCTGCCGTCACGCCTACAACGAATCTGAGGGCTGCTGGAAAACTCTCAATCAGTATCTTGAGCAGATCCGCGCGGTGATTGAACAGGACATCGTGGATATCATGCTCCTTTCGGCTTCAAATCTCGAGCGACTTGCCATGCAGGAAAAGCTGTTCACAAACTCGGCGATCACACCGGCTGCCCGCGCAAATGATACCTCGGACGTGTGGGCCGTTCGTGGAGGAAAGTATCCGACCGATCATCCCTCGCGCTCCTTTCGGACGGCAAATATCTGCCATATCAAATATGGAAAAATCACCGAGGATTGCAGTCAGCCATTTATCGGAGCCGACCTTGGACTCTACTCGATCACATTCACGAACAACATCGACTGGGACTACAAGGCGCTCAGCGATTTTCACGACTTCAGGCTCGAATCGGAACGCAAACACTTCCGGTATTTTTTGGAGGTATTCAACCCGAACGTGAACCCCGGCATCCCTGACAAAAAAGTTGCAGGGTTTCTCAATGATCACATTATCCGCGCCCTTGCCGGAGTGACTCAAGTTGGCAGGCCGGTGTTTCTGAAAATCCCCTATAATGGACCCGGCCCGCTGGAAGAGTTGGTATCCTACGATCCCAAATTGATTGTGGGCATCCTGGGGGGAAGTTCCGGCACGACGCTGGACGCTTTCCAATTGATCCACGATGCCCGCAAACATGGAGCCCGCGTGGCGCTTTTTGGCAGGAAAATCAATCTCTCCGAACACCCTCTCGCATTTATTGACCTGCTTCGCCGGATCGTGGACGACGAACTCCCGCCGGTGGAAGCAGTCAAAGTTTACCACAACGTTTTGCAGAATTGCGGAATCCGCCCACAAAGGTCGCTCCAGCAGGATCTGCAACTCACTGCCAACAAAATGAGCTACAAATAGCACCCCAGCCTTCCCTTATGAAACGAAGCCAGATCAACACCATCTACCTGGAAGCCCGTGCCTGTTTCGAACGTCACGGATGGGCCTTGCCCCCAAACCCACGCTGGGACATCACGGACTTTGGACTTGGAGACTTTGACAATCACGGGCTCGTCCTGATCAACCTCGCGGAGGAGCCCGAGTATTGCGAGAAGCTCATGTATGCGCGCGACAGCCAGAAGACTCCCCTCCACACACATGCCAAAAAGAAGGAAGACATCATCTGCCGTCATGGAACTCTGATCCTTGAATTGTGGAGAGGCCATCCGGAAAAAATTGCCTTGGGAGAATCCTTTTCGGTCCGCGTCATTGGGTCCCCCGTGAACCACCGCAGCGGAGAAACCCTCACTCTCCAACCCGGTGAGCGAATCACTCTGAGCCCCGGAATTTACCATGCCTTCTGGGCAAGTGGACCGGAGTGCATCATCGGCGAAGTCTCAACAGCAAATGATGATGCCCACGATAATTTTTTCGTGAGTCCGGACATCGGGCGCTTTCCTCACGTGGAAGAAGATGAACCCGCCCTGATCAATCTTCTCAGCGACCCGCAATGAGCGCAAACCTGGCAGGTCTCGCGCAGATTCTTGAGTCCTCAACAATTGAGCATTGCCGGGTGGTTACCGGCTTCGATGGATTTGTTGACGAAATGATTTCCCTTGTGGGAGAGCGACGTTCACTCACCGAGTTCAGCCCGGTGCCGGACATTGCCACGTTTGGGAAACTGGTCTCCGCAGCCGCAGGCCACAGCAGCCTGCGCGAAATTGTTGTCAACGACGTGCACCCCGGCGGATGCGCAGTAAATCTTGCTGACGGCTTGGCCAGCCTTGGAGTGCATGTCGATTGTTTTGCAACCTTGGGAGAGCCTGCCCACCCCGCATTCCACGAAATCGCTGAAAAATGCCATGGATTCCATTCCTGGGGACCGGAACCCGGACGCACGCTCGCTTTCGAGTTTTCGGACGGGAAACTGATGTTCAGCGCCGTGAAACAACTCGCGGATTTCACCCCGGAAACTGTTCGCGCCGATCTGGCGGACGGCCAATATTTTCAAGCCTGCGCCGGGGCTCAGGTCATCGCGCTCACCGATTGGACGCTTTATCCTCACATGACTGCCGTGTGGGAACTGTTGATTCGAGACGTGTTCTCGAAGTTGTCCCATCGCCCTCATTTTTTAATTGATTTGGTGGACCCATCCAGCCGGTCGTCCGGGGATATCTCTGCAATGGCAGGGACGCTGAAAAAATTTGAGCCCTCGGGGCCGCTCACCCTGGGACTCAATGGCAACGAGGCCAATATCCTTTGCAGGCTCTATGGACTGAATCCCGCCGCCCCGGAAGCCACGCCAGAGGAAACTCTGAACCAATCCCGGTCCCTGAGAAAATGCCTGGGCATTTCAAGGGTTGTCATCCACCGGATTCCCTTCGCCGTTTCCTCAGATAAAGACGGCGAGTCCTTCCAGCCAGGGCCGTTTTGTCAAAATCCAAAAAAGAGCACCGGAGCGGGAGATCGCTTCAATGCGGGGGTTTCCCTTGCCATGGCACTCGGTCTCAAAGCCTCGGATTGTTTGGCTCTGGGCTGCGCGGTATCGGGGTTTTTTGTTCGATTCGCCAGAAGCGCCACCCGTAACGAATTATGCAACTTCCTCCGAGATTGGGCTGACAACAAAACTCTTGATCAGGAAATTCGTTTCGAGGAATAGGCATGGGTCTGTGAAATCAAAACGGTTATTTTTATCGTGGCGGTCCATCTTTTTCTACTGGAGTCAACTCACGCAGGGAAAAGAATCTGACACATCCGACCCTTCGCAAACCCTGAAGTCAACTTTCGGCCCGCAGAATGAAATGCAGACGAACCTTGCGGCTCTGAGAACTCAGTCTATGTTTGATTAACGAAATACAAAAATGATACGCAGTTCGGAATATTCCCGTTAATGTCCCGTGGTTGGCCGCTTCGCTGGCAAACGCGTATGCGGTCCCGTACGAGCGAGCCTCCCTTGCGGGCCGAGTTGTTCAGTGTCGATCAACTCGCGAGACATGCTCGGGAGCTCGCAGAGAACCACAGGGTCGTTACTCAACAAGGCCCAAACCGGCTGCTGGCACGGTTATCTGCCAACGAACAAAGTCTCCATTCCTTTAACCGGGCGACACTGGCCGGCGATCCCAACCGGCGCCCCACCCCTGCCACTCAATGGGTTCTGGATAATTTCTACCTGATTGAAGAGCAGATTCAAATGGCACGGCGGCATTTGCCCCGCAGCTATAGCCGGGAGTTGCCTCGCCTTGTCAATGGCCCATCTGCCGGTCTTCCCCGCGTTTACCACATCGTTCTCGAATTGATCTCGCACGTGGATGCCCAGGTTGA
>JBGSVX010000202.1:0-1755 GCA_041752795.1 Terrimicrobiaceae bacterium | reverse complement strand
CTGCTGACGCGTCCGCGTGACGGCGATGCGTTTGCCAAACAGTGGTTTTGTTTCAAACCAGGAGAGCGATTTCCGCAAGCTGACCACTTCGCCAATCACGGCCACAGCTGGTGCTTTGAACTCCGCAGCAATCGCTTTTGCCGCGATGTCTGCGAGAGTTCCAATCAGAGTTTCCTGACGTGGGGTCGTGGCCCAGCGAATGAGTGCCACCGGGGTTGATGCAGGAAGTCCTGCGGCCTGAAGTGCCTTGCAGTGATGACCCAGACGGTCGATGCCCATCAGCATGACCTTTGTTCCCGGCACGGCGGCAATCGCCGCATAATCGATGGTTGTCTCAGATTTGGTGGGATCTTCGTGGCCGGTGAAAATTGTGAGGGCCGTGTTATGAGCCCGGTGCGTGACGGGAATGCCGGCATACGCGGGGCCTGCGAGCGCGGAACTGACCCCGGGCACGACCTCAAAAGCACAGCCCGCTGTCGCAAGGGCCTCGGCCTCTTCTCCGCCGCGACCGAATAAAAAGCAGTCGCCTCCTTTCAGCCGAACCACTGTTTTTCCGACTTTGACCTCTTTAACAAGAAACGCATTTGTGTCCTCCTGGCGCATGGCATGATCCCCAGCCTTTTTTCCGGCATAGATCTTCTCCGCTGAATCCGGGACATAATTTAAAAACTCCGGATTCGCCAAATAATCATAAACCACGACCTCCGCCTTTTCCAGACAGGCCCGGCCTTTGATCGTCAACAACCCCGGATCTCCCGGCCCGGCTCCTACCAAATAACAAACCCCGCGCTTCTTTTCACTCATTACAAAAATCTGAACCGGGGACGTCTCCCGCACAAGCTCCCAGAATTAGAGGCTTTCCCAGGATTCGAGAATAATCTGCGACCATGTCTCGAGGGCGTCCGAACGTTCGCGCAACTCGGCAGGAGTCAGGAAACCCAACTGTGCAATGGCCTTTTCGCCGGCGGAAACCTCCGCGCTTTCCAAGGTCACAATATGCACAACCCCCAAATGCACGCTGCCCACCTCGGTGGAATCATCATTGATCAAGGCCACAATGCGCTCGTCCCATGACCCCGCAATTTTCAACTCCTCCGAAATTTCGCGTCGAACGGCGTCATGATACGCCTGTTCATCAAAGGCAAAAAGGCTCTCGTCGGAGTCATTGATATGACCCCCGATCCCAATCGACCCCTTCGAAACTAACCGCTTCTCTCCGCTCGCGCCTCCACGCACGTAATGCAAAATTTTGCCATCATGCACAAACACCGCATAGGGAATTAATTGTTTGTGCGTGGGGTCTCCCTCCGCTTTGGAACGGGGAAGGAAAAAATTGTTCTCACGGCTGAGGAACGCCTTCAAGTAGGGAGCAGGAGTCCGACACAGGCCCTGAAACGAACCCAGTCCGTCAAACACCGCCCGTGGAACCACCAACACATTCTCGTCTTTTGTTGCCATAGCCGGGAACTATGCCGAACGACATTCGACCCGCCAAGAAGGAACAGAGGCGACACACCAAAAAATCGGCAGCTCTCGTTTCGCGCTAAACCCGGTCCAGAAAAGCAGGACCCTCCGTGCGCGCACCACTGTTCTCTTTTCCATGCAGATCCCATGTTGGAGCAACTGTGGTTTTCAGCAAGGGGAAAGTTGGGCTTTTTTCATGAGTGATTGGATGTGAATGAGGAGTTTTCGCATGGCAGCGACGATGGCGCATTTGTAGGGTTTGCCACGATCTCGCAGAGCTTTGACATACTG
>JBGSVX010000201.1:0-1664 GCA_041752795.1 Terrimicrobiaceae bacterium | reverse complement strand
TTGCCTTTGAGGAGTTCGTTGAACCGGCGGTTTGCGCCGAGTCGTCCGCCCACAAAGAGATCGTAGGCATCCACCATTTTGCCATCGACCTTGGTTCTGGCGCCGCGGAAGCCGATATCCGCAATCTGATGTTGACCGCAGGAAGACGGGCAGCCGCTGAAGTGAACGCGCACCTTGTCCTTATACCAAGCGCTGCGGGTTTCCAATTGCTCCACGAGCTCGATCATGCGGTTTTTGGTTTCTGCGACGGCGAGATTGCAGAATTCGATGCCGGTGCAGGAGACGCAGCCTTTACGGAAATTGGAAGGCGTGTGCACGAGGCCGAGCGTGTCCATTTCGGCTTTGAGGGCTTCGATGTTGGCTTCCGGCACATGGGGAATGAGCAGATTCTGTTTGTTCGTGAGGCGGATGGAATCCTTGCCTGCTACGCAATATTTGTTGGCAAGCCGACCGACGGCAGCAAGGACCTGATTGCGCAGGCGTCCGCCTGGAAACGTGATGCCCACCCAGTAGAGGCCAGGTTCGTTTTGCGCATGGATGCCCATGTGGTCAGTTTCCTGATCGCGGGGAAATTCGATGTCTGTTTGACGCGCCAGCTGATAGCCGAGGCGTTCTTCCACGTCGGCGAGAATGCGGTCAACGCCCCAGTCTGCCACTAGGAATTTGAAACGGGCACGATTGCGTTTGTTGCGGAATCCTTCATCCCGGTAAACCTCGGTGATGGCCTTCGCCACGGACCAAGCCTGACCCGGTTCGACCCAGACAGGAAGCACCTGAGCCATGTGGGGAGCACTCGAAAGTCCTCCACCCACTTTGACCCCATACCCAGCTTCACCGCGTCCATTTTTCAGACCAAACATGCCAAGGCAGTTGATGTCCGGCTGATGGCAATGGATGTGACAACCGCTGATTCCAATTTTGTATTTGCGGGGGAGGTTCGAAAAATCTTTGGTGTTGGTCAGTTTTTCGCTGATTTCCTGGAGTTGCGGCGTGGCGTCCAAAATTTCGTGCGGGTTGATTCCTGAAACCGGGCAGCCCACGACATTGCGTGTGATGTCTCCGCAGGCTCCGCTTGTGATCAAACCAACCTGATGCAGTTTTTCAAAAATAGCCGGCACGTCTTCAATGCGCAGCCAGTGGTATTGAATGGTTTGGCGCGTGGTAATGTCACTGAGTCCATGACCGAACTCATCCCCAATTTCCGATAGCGCAATGGCTTGGGCACCCGTGAGCTGACCACCGGGAATTTTTGTCCGCATCATGAAATACCCACTGTCTTTGGGCTTCTGACGATACACGCCATACCATTTCATCCGGCTGAAATCGTCCTCCGTGATCGCAGAGAACCCTAGCTTGGCATAACGATAAATATCGTGAATCACATCCAACCCATCCTTCTCAAGCTTCATGCTTTCCTCCGGGGTGAGTTCAATGAGTCCCTCTTTCACGGCGTGATAGTTTGGGTGGATATCAATCATAATTCAGAAATACGTGTGGGTTTGTCGTGATTTGATAGTTTCGGCTGATGTGGCGGGCAATTCAAACAGATTCTTGCAAAAAATCGGGGCATGGGAAACATGGGGGGTTCGTCGTCCCATGAAGCCCAGCACGTCACAGCGCCCGCCACCATTACCCCTTGGGCGTAGTGAGCGAACCGGGCGCTT
>JBGSVX010000200.1:0-3005 GCA_041752795.1 Terrimicrobiaceae bacterium | reverse complement strand
ATGGTTGAGGCCATGACCTCACGGGAAGCAGACCTAACGTCCCATGAGGAACGCGTCTCTGCGGCCCGCTCCGAACGTGCTGCGCAAGAACAGGCTATCAATGATATTGCCAATGAGGCCGCCCGCCTCGATGCGCGCTTGGGTTCACTGCGCGGAGAAATTTCGACGGCAGCAAGCCGGCGTGAGTCGGGCGAAACCCGTTTGCGCCTGTTGCAAGGCGAGTCCCAGGCTGCCATGGCTGCCGCCGCAGAAATCACAGCGCGCCTTGAGGACATTGCTCGGCGCAGGATGGAATCCGCCTCCGCCTTGGAATCCGCTCGAGCCGAGCAGGCGGCCGCCGCCTCGGCCCACGAAATTGCCCAACGTCAGCGTCAGGAAACCGAATATGCTCTCAATGTGGCCTCCAAAGAAGCCGCCGCCGTGGAGTCCCGACTGGAAGTGTTGCGTCAGCTCCAGCAACAGGGTGAAGGTTTCGACGAAGGCACGCAGGCCATTCTTCGTGGGCTCGATAATCCGGAGTTTTTTAAACCCACCGTGGTAGGTGCTCTGGCGGATCAGATTCGCGTGGAGGACCGGTATATCCCGGCCATCGAAGCGGCCCTGGGTGCGACCCTTCAAGCCATCATTTTCAAGGATCCAAGCGCCGCGCAGGCTGCCATTCAGACCCTCACCAGCAAACAACTCGGTCAGGCAGCAGCCATTCCCCGCGACTGGATCGGTGAGGTGCCACAGAACCTCCGTCAACTCCCGGAGTCCGCAACGGCCTGGGCCTCGGATTGTGTCGGAGGAGAAGGCGAAGCTCGCAATCTGGCCCGCCGCTTGTTGGATGGCATTCTGATTGTTGAGAACCTTGACACGGCCTTCCGGGTCAAAGATGCGAACCGTGACCTTGCTGTTGCGACCCTCTCCGGCGAATTCATTGATCGCACGGGAATCATTCGCGGTGGCAAATCCGGCGAAAATTCGGGTCATTCCGCACTCGCGCGCAAGGCCCAGATTGAATCCTTGGACCGTGACCTCATGGCATCCATTGGAAAACTCCAATCTGCAACCGCCGCACGCGAATCCGCAGTGGAAGCCCTTGAAGCAGCCCAAACCCGCCTGCTGGAAAGTCGCGAAGACGTGCAGTCCGCGCAGGTCGAGAACGCCTCCTGCGAAAATGAAAAGCAGTTGTCCGAACGACAACACGCTGACCTCGAAGCCCGTAGCGGTGCCTTTGTTCGCGAAGTTGGCCAAATTGAAGAGTCCCTTCGCGCCAGCCATCTGAAACTCGAAGAACTCGATGCGGCCATCAATGCGACGCTGACCGATCTGGAATCCACCCGTGCCCGGCGCGGAGACGCAGAGCGCAATGTGCAGGCAGCCCGCGAACGGGAAGCCTCCGCCATCGAGGCCCTGAATGAAGTTCGTGTCGAAGTGGCCACCAATCGCCAACAACAAGAAAATCTTGCGCGTCAACGGGGGCCCATGACCGCCCGCCTTACCGAACTTGCCGAGATCCTTGCCACGAGAAGAAATGATATTTCCAACTACGAACGCCGGATTTCCGAACTGGAGTCCGAGAGCGATAATCTCCGCAGCTCGATTGAATCCCTCGCCGCCGAGCAATCCGAAATTGAAGCCCGTGGCGCCGGGGTGCTTGCCGCGCGCGATGAGATTCGTCAGCAGGCGGATTCCATCGAGGCCGCGCTCCGTGCCTCACGCTCTCACCTCGTTGGTTTGCAGGACAAAAAGGGTCGCTTGGAAGTGCGGGCCGCCCAGCTCGACATGCGGGCAGAAAACCTGCGCAATCATGTTTCTCAGCGTTACCAGACCGACCTTGAGGCCTTCGAGCCTGACTCGTATGCACTGATCACGGCGTTCCGCGATCGGACCAAGAAAAAGGCCGCGGGCACCCCGGAGGAAGGGGAACCTGAATCCTCTGCCGCCCCCGTGGTGGACCCCGAAGTTTCCGAACATCAGGTCATCGAACAACAAGTCACCGAATCGCCGGAACCCATCGAAACCCCGGAAATCTCCGAGGATCAGGGAATCCCATGGGCCCGTATCGAAGAGATCGTGGCCGAACTCACCGAGCGCGTCGAGTCCATGGGCCCCGTCAATCTTGACGCCATCCAGGAATTCGAAGAACTCGAACAACGTCAGCTCTTCCTCGAAAAACAGAATGCCGACCTCGTGAACTCCAAGGTCGAGCTCATGGAAGTCATTTCCCGAATCAACAAAACCACCAAGGAACTTTTTGCCGGCACGTTCACAAAAATCCGGGACAATTTCCAAGTGATGTTTACCGAACTCTTCGGAGGAGGAGCGGCCAATCTCATCCTCGTGGACGAAAGCGATCCTCTCGAGTCCGGCATCGAAATCATCGCCAAGCCTCCCGGCAAACAACTCAAAAGTGTGAGCCTGCTCTCCGGTGGAGAACGCACCATGACCGCTGTGGCCCTGCTGTTTGGAATCTACATGGTGAAACCGAGTCCTTTCTGTGTGCTGGACGAAATGGATGCGCCTCTCGACGAATCCAATATCTCCCGATTCATCAAAATCCTCGACCGCTTTGTGGATCAAAGCCAGTTCGTGGTCATCACTCACAACAAACGCACAATCAGCCGCGCCGAAATGCTTTATGGTGTGACCATGGAAGAACACGGCGTGAGCAAATTGGTGAGCGTACGATTCTCGGAAAAATCCCAAGCTGATAACGCCGTCGCCACCAGCGTGGCAGAATCTTTCGGAAAGCACGGCGACCTCCACAGCGAACGTCAGGCCAGCTCCGACCAGATGGTTTGACCGGACCCCGCAGATGAGTAGGGGCAAAAATTCCATGCCCGGTTCATGGAATTTTGCTTCCGCGCTGGACGAGGATGCGTAAAGTCGTTTATCTCACAACCAATGGCAGTCACTGTTCAACGTCCGAAGCTGACCCTCACTGAGCGGCTCTATTTGCCTGCCGTTCTCGCGGGCATGTTCATTACCTTCAAACACATCCTGACCTCCATCACAGGCCG
>JBGSVX010000199.1:0-1671 GCA_041752795.1 Terrimicrobiaceae bacterium | reverse complement strand
CCAGCATGCGGTTCAGCACACTTTGTGGGAAAGGTGCCGCGTCCCTCTCGCGTTCGCTCATGGTCAGCGCCGGTTTGACCTTGCCTTTGTTCCGGTGCCATGTCGGAATTTCCAAAAGGGATGGAATATTCAGCCGGTTCGCTTCGCGGAGTGAGAGCAGGCAATCCCCCGACCATCCATGAAAAAAATCGAAGCGCCCGGACTGCAATTCGCGCCGTGACCGCCGGTCCACGGCCTGTTTTTTGGCACCAACATAATTGGCACGCGGAAGCACTGAGAGCGCTTTGACCGGATGGTATTCCAAGGTGGAAATCAGATCTCCAGGAATCACCGATTGATTGTTGGAAAGTGCCACGGCCCGGCCGAGGAATCCGCCAGCATGGGAGGCCTTGAGTGATTCAAGGGCAACCGCATCCAGCCCACTCCCGCCAATCCCCGCGCCAATGGCGTAAAGGAGTGCCCGTGGCAACATCCCGGGCTGGTGAAGCGGCAGATTTTCGTTCATGGTGACTCGATGCAAATTTTCATCATCCGCAAACCCGGCTTTCCACGCAAGACTCCCCACACATGAAAATTGGTCTCGTTCGCCGTGGATATTCTCCCACAGGGGGAGCGGAAGCCTACCTGCTGCGACTTGCTGACGGTTTGTCACAAGCCGGGCATCAGCCGGTGCTGGTCAGTTCCTCTGCATGGCCGGAATCCGCATGGACCCACGGGTCGATTGTGAGGCTTCCGGGAAAGACCCCGAGCGCGTTTGCAGCAGCCTTCCATGCGGTGAAACCTCAGTTTGATATCACACTCAGTCTCGAACGAACCCCCGGATGCGATGTCTTTCGCGCGGGAGATGGCGTTCACGCCGCATGGCTTGCCAGACGCGCAAAGTTTGAACCCCGGTGGAAATCCTTTCTCCGGAAATGGAATCCCAAACATGGAACCCTGCTAGCGCTTGAACGCCAGGTTTTTTCTCAAACCCGCCTTGTCATCGCCAACTCAAACATGGTCGCCACCGAAATCGAAACGTGGTTCGGGATTTCCAATGACCGCTTGAGAGTTATTCCGAATGGAATCGGCACCTCAATCCCACCGATGGACCGCGCAGCGGCCAGAGCCAAACTGGGAATTCCCAACGAAAAATATTGCGTTCTCTTTGCAGGCAGTGGCTGGGAGCGCAAGGGACTGACCTTTGCCATTGCCGCCGTGGACTCACTGCCAGAGGACGCCATCCTGCTCGTCGCAGGGAAAGGTCAGCCCGCAAAGTTCCCTTCCAAACGCGCTCAGTTCATTGGACCCACCCGCGATCTCCCGGCCATCTTTTCTGCGGCTGATGTCTTCGTCCTGCCGACGATTTATGACCCCTTTTCGAATGCATGTCTGGAGGCCCTCGCCGCCGGCCTACCCGTCGTAACAACCCATGCCAATGGCTTTTCCGAAATCATCGAGCAAGGTATCCATGGCTCCGTCGTCGAACCGGGAGACATTCCCGCCCTCGCGCAAGCTCTTGAATCCTGGCGTCATTGCGACCGACAAACCGTCGCCGCAAAATGCCGTGCCCTGGCCTCTGAGTATTCTCTCGAACGAAACACCCGGGCCACAATTGCCGTTTTGGAAGATTTTTTGAGAAATGCGTGATATTCAGACCATCGGCAGGATGCCGATGCCACGTGGCATTGG
>JBGSVX010000198.1:0-2837 GCA_041752795.1 Terrimicrobiaceae bacterium | reverse complement strand
AAGCGGCAGCAAAGGGCATGAGAAAAACCGTTTCAACGTCAAACACAAGAAAGACGAGGGCGTATAGGTAGAAGTGGGATTGAAATTGCACGCGGGCCGGACCCGAGGATTCGATGCCGCATTCGTAGCTGCTTTGTTTGTCATGGCCGGGTTTGGCCGGGGAGAACAGTTTTACCCAGGCCCAGGCCATCGCGAGGGGAATGAGCGGAAAGACAATCGCAACCGCGAGAAAAATTGTGAGTAGCAAGTAATCTTTGTTCATGGATGGTTGGTTGGCAGAGCAACGGATTTTGCGGGGGTTTGATCAAATACGGAGAGCAGCACGCTCGGAAACAGACCGAGGAACAGGACGGAGACGGCCAACACACAAATCACAAACTTGGCGGCAGAACCGGTCACCGCCTCTTTGTCCTCCCTTGAAGGCAAAAGGAAAGCGTGTTTAAGAACGATGAGATAGTAGTAAAGGGAAACCGCGTTCATGCCGACAGCAAGGATCACGAGCCAGAGGTGCTGACCATGGGACATAGCCGAGGTGAAGAGGTAGAGCTTGCCAAAGAATCCTGCGAGCGGGGGAATGCCGGCGAGCGAAATAAAAAATACGAGCAAGCTGGTCGCGAGCGCGGGAGAGGATTTTACCAACCCATCAAAGTCGCCGAGTTGGGATCCTCCCCGTTGTTTTTCCACAAGGATCACCACCCCAAAGGCACCCGCCGTGGTCAGAGCATAGATCACCACATAGAACAACACGGCAGAGAGGCTTTCCGTGTTTGCGGAACACAGTCCAAGCAGAAGGTATCCGCCATGGGCAATGGCCGAGTATGCCAGAAGCCGTTTGACATTTGACTGCACCAGCGCGGTGATATTGCCAAGGACGATGGAGGCAGCCGCCATGAGCGCAAGCATGGGAGCCCATCCGGGCAGAAAATGTTGCCAGTCTGCCGATCCGGCCCATGACCCAAGGCCAAGGGTCAGAAATTTGGCAAGGATGAACACCCCGGCAACTTTGGAGCCGGAGGCAATGAAGGCAGCCGCAGCAGTTGGGGCGCCTTCATAAACATCAGGAGCCCAAAGTTGGAATGGAACGGCTGCCACTTTAAAACCAAAACCAACCAAGCTCAGGACAATCCCGACCATCAAAAGCGGATCGGGTGCACCGGAAAACTGGGAAATAACAAAAAGGTTCGTGCTGCCGGTCACTCCATAGATGAGACTCAACCCATACAGCAAAAATGCCGACGAAATGCTGCCCGTTAAAAAATATTTCAAACCGGCCTCCGCGGATGACCTGCGTTCCTTGGAGTAAGCAGCCAGCACATACAGAGGAATACTGGTCAACTCAAGAGACAGGAAAATCATCAGCAAGTTCTCGGTCGCAACGAGAAACATCATGCCCATCGTGGCAAAAAGAATAAGGGCAAGAGCCTCCGCAAAATGACGCAGTGGAAAAGATTCCTGCGCGAAAATGATTGCGACCACCGCAAGCCCCAGAATAACCAACTGAAAAACCCGGGAGAGCGGATCGAGAACGACCATGCCATGAAGGAAGTTTCCATCCACCGGCAGAAAAATCAGTGCACCGGCTGACACCAATCCACCAACCACCGCGCAGACCGTAATCAGAGTTCGGGATTTAGGAACAGAAACCCCAAGGCCAAGCAAAAGCAAACAGGTCAGTCCAAGCAGAATTTCAGGAATCAATCCCGTCAGGAGAGGATTCATTTTACAACCTCCTGAATGAGATGCTGCATGAGCGGGCTTTGAAAACTCCGAAGGATGGGATCCAGGAGCACGGAGGGAAAGATTCCAACAAACAGAGTTGATGCCATGAGAAGGATCGCACCCGCCTTTTCGGGAAAGCTGATCGGCTCCATGGGAGGAATGTTATCAACTGACTCCCCGGTTGGGAAAAAAACGCGCTGAAGCGCAAGGAGAGTGAAGGCCACGGTGATGACAACACCCAGACCCGCTGGAACCAGCAACCATGGGAAGGCGGTCCATGAGCCTTTCAAGACTGCCAACTCCGCGATGAAACCACTGAATCCAGGGAGTCCCATGGAGGCCACTGAGGCCACTGTAAAGGTCAGCGCTGCAAATGGAAGGGTCTTCGTCAGGCCCATTCCTCCAAGGGTCGCGATGTCCCGTGTGTGGGTGCGATCATAAATCATGCGCCCGACCACGGCGAAAAGCAGACCTCCGATAATTCCATGAGAAAACATTTGGAGCAGGGAGCCCGCAAGCCCGGAAGCATTGAGGGTCATTAACCCCAAAAGCACAAAACCCATATGGGCAATGCTCGAATAACCCACGGTGTATTTGAGATCTCTTTGAGCAAGGGCCACCAGCGCTCCCAACACGATGCCCGCCGTCGCAAGAATGGCGATCCCCACGCGCCATTGTTCAAGCCCTTCAGGAAAAAGAGTCATGGCCACACGCAGAGCAGAATAGGATCCAAGCTTCATCACCACGCCCGCGAGCAACATGGAAACCGCCGTCGGGGCCGCGACATGACCCGTCGGGGCCCACGTGTGCAATGGCCACAAACCAGCCAGCACCGCAAAACCCACAAACATCACTGGAAAGGCCCAAGCCTGAAATCCCGCGGAAAAACTCACTTGGGTTTTATCCGCCAACAGGAACAAATCGAAGGAATGAACCCCCGAAGCCGCATAGGTGGCAATCAGCGCAAGTAACACGAGCGCACTCCCCGCCACAGAATACATGGTGAGTTTCATGGCCCCGTATTCCCGATTCGTGGAACCCCATCCCGCAATGAGAAAATATTTGGGAATGATCACGATCTCATAAAAGACAAACAGCAGGAACAGATCAAAACTCTG
>JBGSVX010000197.1:0-3882 GCA_041752795.1 Terrimicrobiaceae bacterium | reverse complement strand
CGGGAATCGCGCGCCGTTCTCCAATTGCTCCCAGTGCCCGCACACTTTCGATACTGACTTCGCGCTCCGGCGAAGGCAGGAGTTCAATCAGGGCATCCACGGCGCGGGGATCGGCGGCATGGCGAAGTGCCCGGCAAATTTGGGGGGCAACCAAAACGGCGGGATCCCGGAGTTGAGCGAGCAGGGCATCCACGGCTTCACGGGAACCAATGGCGCCCAAGGCCTCTACAGCCTCTTCCTGGAGATCCAGGGATGGGTCCTCCAGCTTGGCTGTGAGGTCAGGAACAGCAAGGCGCGTCCGGGTTCCACCAAGTTTGCGTGCGGCTCCAACCCGCTTCTGACGCGTGGTTCCAGTGGTCATCAGGCTGATATTATAAAAGTTGCGCACGACCTGAACGGGACTGGTCAGCAGCATTTCGGAGATGGCCGCATTGAATGGCATTTCTCCCTCGGGCATCCGCACGCTCAAAAGCAGCGGCAAAGCGATCCCCCATGCCACCAAAAAAAATATAAGAATCTGCGCATGATAAAACGAAAATCCGATTCCACCTGGCAAAATCCAGCCGGTCGGATGAGCCGTGAACCAGTCCATCACCACCCCGCCCACAAGCGGACCCAACGCCGCAAGCAAACCAATGAGACAGGCGTGAACCGCCATCCACATCGTGCGACCGGAGGCCTCGGTCAACACACCAAGAAGCCGGATCTGACAAAGCCCCACGCCCGAAAATAGCGCCCCCCCGCAAATGCTCGTGAGGAAAATAATCTACGTCACATTCGAAACTTGGAGGCCACCAATTTTGTGCATGCTTTCCCATATGAAAAAGTATCCCAGCATGCTGAGCGGAGCCGTGAGAAAAAGCAGACATGCCGAAATCCGTGACCCCATGCGATCAATCAGGCGTCCCAAAAAATAGCTGGATGCCACCGAGCCCAGAGCACCGGCCACGGTGAGGGCTGCCAGCTCCGAGTAGCTTAATCCGAATTCTTTCTTGAGGTAAACGATGCCGAATGTTCCCACCATCGCAAATCCGAAGCTCCATGCCCCGATTGCAAGTGTCAGCCTGCGAAACGCATCACTTCGAAGCGGAGCGAGCAGACGTTTCCAAACCGGTGTGCCCTTTTGAACCACACCCCGCGCGGGTTCAGGCACCCCGAGGTGGATAATGATATCCAGAATTCCGAATACCGCCGCCAGCGCAAACACAAGTGCGAACCCCGCCAGGCTCCCTGAGTGCTGTTTTCCATCATACGAATCCAGCAAAAACCCGGCCAGCCAGAGGCCACCCAATGAAACAGCGGTGACCACACTCTGACGTGTCCCCCAGAATTTGCCGCTCGTTCGGCCGGGAATCAGGTCGGTCATCCAACTCAGCCATGGTGCGCCCGCAGCATTGCCGAGCAACTCGCTCAAGGCTACCGCCGCGACAACCAACACCGGAATCCATGGCTCTCCCGTGTAAGCAACCAGAGCCAAGCCTGCCGGAACAAACCACAACGCCCGATGCGACAACGCCAGCGCGGCCCAGACTCTTTTGCGGGACCCCATGGCCTCTGCCAAAATTGCCCCCGGTATCTGCGCCGCCATGCTCGTCAACCGCACAGCCGTGATTAAACCAATAAGCACCCCGCTGGCCCCAAGCGCCTCCATAAACATCGTCAGTGGCAGCCCAACGGAAAGCGACACCCACAACATTCCCAGACAGCCGGCAAAAATGCTCAGCCTCATGGAACGCGCAAGCTCCCGATGCGAAAGAGATTCGGTCCGAGCCGCCGCCAATGGTCCGTCTGTGTGCACTGAGTTGATCTCAGACCTCTTTATGCCAGGCATTCAAAAATGCGATCTCCATTTGCGGAATAATTCCATGGGCGGGCCGAAAAAGACGTTTGAAGTGGTATTTTCTTGGCTGGCTTGGAGGCCTGTGGAATTTTGGGATCTGTGAAGTTCTTTTTCCGTCTGACTTTCCTGCTGGCTGGGCTCCTCTGTTTCCTTTTGTCCTTGTTGATTGAAACTGTTCATGCCCAGGCCTTGGTAACCGTTGATACCGTGTTTGTGGGGAATGCCGGAAACTCCGCTGCGGGTGCGGGCAATGCACCAAGTTGGGGAAGCGACTATGGTTATGGAGATGTTGGTTATAACTACCGGATCGGGAGGACCGAGGTC
The DNA here is from genome assembly GCA_041752795.1 of Terrimicrobiaceae bacterium. Lineage (GTDB taxonomy): Bacteria > Verrucomicrobiota > Verrucomicrobiia > Chthoniobacterales > Terrimicrobiaceae > JAJTZA01. The sequence continues at coordinate 1,718 of JBGSVX010000197.1, read as the reverse complement.
ACAATAAATCAATATGCCACCTTTTTGAACGCGGTGGCCGCAATTCCGGCAGGAAGTTTCCAAGCCGATCTCTGGAACCCGTCCATGCAAACAAATGCGTGGGTCAAAGGAATCAGTCGCTCCGGTTCGGGGACCATTGCAAACCCATTCAGCTACTCTGTGCTTGGCAGTGGCAACCGCCCGATCACCTACGTCAATTTCTACGAGGCAGCAGCTTTTACAAACTGGCTGAGCAATGGAGCAACCGTGAGTTCAGGGATCCTGACCGGCGCTTACACGATCAGTGTGGGAGGAATTTCCGAGGTGTCGCGAAGTGCCAATGTGGCGACCCTGCGCAGCGATGCACACACGCTTTCTGTTGGGGACCAGGTCACAATCTCTGGAACGACTTCCTTCAATGGTTCGGCCATTGTGACAGTTGTAACCCCAAACACTTTCAGCTTTGTGCAAATTGGCAGCGATCAAAGCGTGACGGCTTCGAGTGGTAATCTGATCGGAGCTTCTGCGACTCGCAATGTTGGAGCGGGATGGTGGCTCCCCAGCGAAGATGAGTGGATGAAGGCAGCTTACTATGACCCCACACTTAATAGCGGCGACGGGGGGTATTCCTTGTATGCGAACCGGAGTGACAGCTTGCTCACGAACACCATCGGGGCTCCGGGCGGTGCGAATTTTTATGATGGGGATTTTGCCACAACCGGGCAGCCAAACTTTACAAACACTGAGAATTACCTGACTGACGCCGGGGCTTATCCGGAAAGCTTGTCGTATTATGGCACGCTGGACCAGGCAGGGAATGTTTCGGAGTGGAATGAGGCTCTCCCGACCGAGTCCTACCGGGGAATCCGAGGCGGAGATTGGCTCGCCGGCGAGGTTGTCCTCCGGGCGCCCGCGCGGGGATTCGGCATTCCCGATGCGGAGTCCCCTTTCATCGGATTCAGGGTTGCAAGCATCCCCGAGCCATCAACCATCATTTTGCTCGGGTTGGGGTGCTCTGCGTTTTTGTGGACGAGACGCAGGAGAATTTGACCGCGGGGCTTTTGGTCGGTAGGCTGCTCGGTTTTCCGCATGAGCACATACAAGGAGACATTGAATTTGCCGAAGACCGACTTTCCCATGAAAGCCGGATTGGCGACGCGGGAACCTGCGCTTTTGGAGCAATGGGACAGGACGGGGCTTTACGAAAAAATTCAGGAGGCGCGGAAAGATGCGCCATTGTTTGTGCTGCATGACGGGCCTCCTTTTGCCAATGGCGATGTGCATATGGGGACGGCCCTTAACAAGGTGCTCAAAGATTTTATTGTCAAATCGCGGACGATGTCCGGGTTTCGGGCACCGTTTGTGCCGGGGTGGGATTGTCATGGTCTGCCCATCGAATTCAAGGTGGTCAAAGAAAGCGCGGGGCTCTCGCCGGTGGAGATTAGGAGGAGGTCCGAGGAATATGCGCGCAAATTTATCGACATTCAGCGCAATCAATTTCGGCGGCTTGGGGTGCTTGGGGATTGGTATCATCCCTACCTGACTCTGGACCCATCGTATGAGGCCGTTGTGATCGCGTCCTTTGGAAAATTTGTGGAGAAGGGGCTCGTCTATCGGGGCAAAAAGCCGGTGTTGTGGAGCACGGGTGCGCAGACGGCGCTTGCCGAGGCTGAGGTCGAATATGCCAAACGCACCGATCCGGCGATTCATGTGAAGTTTGCCATTGAGGATGGGAATGG
>JBGSVX010000196.1:0-1983 GCA_041752795.1 Terrimicrobiaceae bacterium | reverse complement strand
CTGATTATTGCGGGGTTCACTGATGACCGCGGAACGGAAGAATACAACCGTGGCCTTGGCGAAAAACGCGCCCTTGCTGTTCGTGAGGCTCTCATTTCTGCCGGCCTGAGCGCTTCACGGATTCAGACCGTTAGCTTTGGTGAAGAAATGCCCGCTGACCCCGGAAGTGGAGACTCCGCATGGGCGATGAATCGCCGTGCGGAATTCGGCGTCGTCAAATAAGGCGGCTCCGGAAGCGTGACCGTCCCACTCCTCGATCTCACCCGCCAGCACCGGCAAATCGCAGAAGCTGTCGCCAACCGGATCGCTCCGGTTTTTGAGAGTCAGCAATTTGTCCTCGGAAAAACTGTCGAGGAATTCGAACAGGCGTTTTGTTCAGAATTCGGATGCGCCCACGCGGTGGGCATGTCCTCTGGAACAGACGCCCAACTTGCAATCCTCATGGCCATGGGCATCGGCGGCGGCGATGCGGTCATCACCACGCCCTACACCTTTTTTGCAACCGCTGGCTGTATTGAGCGCGTTGGCGCAGAACCGGTCTTTGTTGACATTCTCCCGGACACGATGCACATGGATCCCGCCAAACTTCGGGAGCTTCTGGAATCCGAATGCCGGAGGGACCCGGATGGCACCCTTCGCTTTCCCGGTGGAAAGCGGGTCCGGGCCGTGATTCCGGTCCATCTCTTTGGCTCCATTTGTGCCATGGACGAAATCCTCTCGATTGCCAACGATTTTGGACTCCGCGTTATTGAGGATTCCGCGCAGGCGGTAGGAGCCGAATACCCATCAAAACGCGGCCCGCTCCCTTCAGGCGCGATCGCAGAATCCTCCTACTTCAGTTTTTTCCCCACCAAAAATCTTGGTGGCGCAGGTGATGGCGGCATGGCCGTTTGCCGCGACGCCGCGTTTGCAGACGAACTGCGTCAGGTGCGGAACCATGGAATGACCCGCACCTACCACCACGAATCGGTGGGTGGCAACTTCCGCTTGGATGCCCTGCAAGCCGCTGTGCTCCTTGCGAAGCTGCCATTTCTTGCCGGATGGAATGATGCCCGCCGCCGCAATGCCGCCCTTTACCGCGAGGCCTTCGCCGCCCATGTTCCCGAGGGTATGATCATCCCGCCCTCGGAACCGTACGCGGACTCAGGACTCACCGGCCACCACACGTATCACCAATACGTGATTCGCGCCAAAAACCGGGATGGCCTCAAAGCCCACCTGGCTTCACTCGGTATAGGACATGCTGTGTATTACCCAGTCCCGCTCCACCTGCAACCCTGCTTCGCATCCCTTGGACACACCCCCGGCGATTTTCCCGAATCCGAACTTGCCGCCGCAGAATCCCTGGCCCTCCCGATCTATCCGGAACTTCAAGAATCCGAGTTGGCAGCCGTGGTGGAGGCCATCGCGGCGTTTTACCGAAAATAATCGAAAGCCCTCCTCATGAGCGGCTCCAGGAAGAGATGCAAAGCATCTTTTGGAGTGCGGCGATAGCGTAAGCGTTTCGCCGCTTTGTCAGGGAAGGAAAGGTGGCCTTTGGGGAATCGCTGTCAAAGCAAATGAAAGCGGTGAAACGGTCGTTCCTCCCTATCACCGCAGTCAAAAAGAGCCTGCGGCTCGGCGTGGGGAGAAATCTCTCAAAATCAATCCTGATGTGCCAGGCAGGCTGCGATGAATCCCCGGAAGAGCGGATGGGGATGATTTGGTTTGGACTGGAATTCCGGGTGGAATTGGCAGGCCATGTACCAGGGGTGATTTTTTAATTCGATGATTTCAACCAATTGGCCGTCGGGGGAGGTGCCGGAAATGAGGAAGCCTTTTTGCTCCATGGATTCCCGGTAGGCCATATTGAATTCGTAGCGGTGACGGTGCCGTTCTTCGATTTCGATCTTTCCGTAGACTTGGTGAGCCAGGGTGTTTTTTCCAAGGATTGTTGGCCACATGCCAAGGCGCATGGAGGCGCCCTTATGGGTGACGTCCTTT
>JBGSVX010000195.1:0-2512 GCA_041752795.1 Terrimicrobiaceae bacterium | reverse complement strand
TCGCTCCCCTCGGCGTAACCCTCATGAGTGCCGGAAGCCACACCGAGCCAGGTGGCTATACGGGTCAGGGCCGGGACAATCTTCACCTCACTATTCGGGGCAACCGGGCAGAGACAACCCGCGAGACTGCGGAGCCGCAATTTACGATTTCTGACGAGCGCTCAGCATCGGAAGTGGCCGCGCGTCTGGGTGAATTGGGACTGGAGCCGGTTTGGAAAGATTGGGATGCCGCCATTCTTCGGGCGGCATGATCACCCTGCAGATCAATGGCAGATCGCGCGAAACCGAGTCAGGCTCCCTCGCTGAACTGGCTGACGAAATTTCGCCGGCCCCGCAAACCCTGCTCTTTGAATGGAATCATCAGGCGGTTTCGAAAGCCCAATGGGAATCCATCCGACTCTCTGAGGGAGATGTCATCGAAGTGCTGAAAATTTCTGCCGGCGGGTGATGGGAATCGTTGGGAATCATTGGCAGGATGCTGATGATCAAAAAATCCTTCACATTTCAATCGTAACTGGAGTCCCGATTGACACGGTTTGGTTGTAAATTTTGGCCATTTTTTCCGGCATGCGGATGCAGCCATGGGAATCTGGAACGCCTGGAAGGAAGCCCTGATGCATTCCGACGCCGCCGCTTGAGAGCCTCATCCAATAGGGCATGGGTGCCCCTTCGAAGCGGGTGCCGGGAGGCATTGGATCGGTTTTGACCGAAACATTTTTAACAACAACCTCTCCATTGGCGTCCACGTAGTTGCCATAAAGGTTCGAGCGGTACTCAATTTTTTTCTCAAGAATTTTGTAGCGACCGGGAGGGGTTTCGAAGCCGTCGCGTCCGCTGGAGATGGCAGAGACTCCGACCAGTTTGTTGCCTTTGTAGAAAGAGGCGGTTTGTTTTGAGAGGCTGATCACAATGGATGGGGAACCCGAGACATCGTCTCCATCCCAATAGGATTTGCTCTCGGCCACTTTGCCGGCATTTGTTGTTTGAGAAAAGAGCGAGCCATCAGTCCCCAAATAACTGGTCGAGGAACTGTTGAGGCGGCGGTCATAGTCGGCACAGGCTGCCAAGCTCAGAACAAGGCCGGCCAATACGAATCGGGAAAATGTTTTCATTGGCGGTAAAGAAACCGTGAGTCCTGCCCCGCGTCAAGTCGCGAGAGTGGGAAGCCGCAAGTATGGGTGTTGCCTTCATTGGCCCAAGTCTGCTATCCCATAACTTCACTATGCCGACTTACGAATACGAATGTGCCAAATGCAAGAAGACCTTTGACGCATTCCAGTCCATGAAAGATGACGCTCTGACCCACTGTCCCAAAGACAAATGCCGGATGAAGACCTGGGGCAAAGGCAAGGTCAAACGCCTGCTGGGAACGGGGGCGGGCCTGATTTTCAAGGGGTCCGGGTTTTATATTACCGACTACCGGAGTGAGGGCTATAAGCAGTCCGCAAAGAAGGATTCGGATTCCGGCAAGGCAGAAGCCACACCAAAATCCTCTGACACGTCCAAGCCGGCCAGCAAATCCGAAAAACCGGCCGCAACGAAGAAAGATTGAATATGAATACGTGCGGCTCTTGCGGCTTTGAAAATGACCCGACACGGGTGTTCTGTCAGAACTGTGGTGCCAAGCTGGAGGCCGCCCCGCAAGCCCCATCCCGGCAATCCCCGCAGCCCTATCGCTACACGGACCGATCCACTGCACCCGTCCGGCGTCAGGGCAGTTTGGCCCTGCTGGGAGGCGCCCTCATTCGGGAAATCCTTTTAATTGGTGTTTTGGCAGCTCTGGCAGCGGCGCTTTTGCTTACGGTGATGTCCCCGGATGGCATTCCTGAATCAACCGTTGGCCGAGCCTCGGTCGCCTCTGTTCTCGCGGCGGATATCCAGGCTGCCCGCGAAAACGTGTATCCCCGTTCCATGGAAATCACTCAGGCGGATGCCAACAATTTTTTGGTGTCCCGCGTGACCTCCGCAGGGGAGGGGGGAGGGGTGCTCAGCGCCCGTTTTGAGCGGGCGTTTGTGGTCTTTGGAAATGCCACGCTCACCCTCGGGGTCCAGCAAAACGTGCGTCAGCTTCCGGTGTTCCTTCAATTGGAATTTCGACCCGTGAGCAAGCCTCCCGGTACAACGCTCCAACTGACCGGGGGATCCATTGGTCGCCTTCGCGTGCCGGGAATCGTTCTTCCATTTTTTGCCAAAACCTTTGTGCCGGTCACCGATGCTCTGACAGCGCCGTTGGAATGGTTTGGAGCAGCGAATGAGGTGGTTCTCGCTCCGGGAGTCGCCACCGCGCGGTGGCCCGGAAAAACGGAAACTCCGTGATTGCATTGCCGGGTTCAGTTCTGCGATTGATCTGCCTTGGAATTGGCATGGGGAGCCTGTTTGTTTGCGGGAACATTGAAGCGCAACAAAAGCCGGCCCCTTTGGAGCGAACATTCAGCGAGTCCCAGCAATTCATTATTTATGGGTCAACCCGCGGAGCGCGGAGTGAACTTGCCCGCGAAATCGAGGAGCTGCG
>JBGSVX010000194.1:0-3435 GCA_041752795.1 Terrimicrobiaceae bacterium | reverse complement strand
ACCGTCCGGGAAGAGCTTTCTGCGGCCTCGGATGCTCATCAAATTCTGGATGTGTTCGTGAAACGTTCGCCGAAGCACTGATGCCAACATTGCGCGAATCGTTGGAAGCCCGGATTGAGGCAGCCTTGGAATCCTGTGGTTTGCAGGGGGCCGGTGCCGGTTTATCCCCGGCCACAGATGCAAAGTTCGGTGACTATCAGTCCAACGCAGCCATGGTGCTTGCCAAACGCGAAAAAGCAAACCCACGGGAATTGGCCACACGCATTGCTGCTGCCATCGGCGAGACCGAAGATTTTTCTGCACCCGAAATTGCGGGGCCGGGATTTTTGAATTTCCGGATCAAGGATTCTGTTCTTGGGGATTTTCTGACCGCCATGCGCGATGATGTCCGGCTGATGGTGGACTCCGCTAGTCCGCCGAAGACGATTGTCCTGGATTTCAGTTCCCCGAATGTTGCGAAGCCCATGCATGTGGGGCACATCCGGAGCACGATTCTCGGTGACTGTCTGGCCCGGATCGCAAGGTTCCTGGGACATCGCGTGATCACGGATAATCACATCGGGGATTGGGGCACCCAATTCGGAAAGGTGATCTATGGGTGGAAACATTTTCGGAATGAGGAAACCCTGACCCGCGATCCCATCACGGAACTCGTGCGCCTCTATCGGGAGGTGAATTCCATGGAAGCATCGGACCCCACCATTGCAAAAGAAGCCCGGGAGGAGTTGGTCAAATTGCAGGCCGGTGATCCCGAAAATCTCGCCATCTGGAAACGATGCGTGGAGCTTTCCTGGCTGGAGTTTCAAAAACTCTACGACCTCCTCGGGGTGCATTTTGACGAGCACCTCGGGGAAAGTGCTTATAATGACGCTCTCGGGCCGCTCTGTGACCGCTTGACGGCCATGGGGCTTGCAGAAATCAGCGAAGGCGCCCTCTGTGTGTTTTTTCGGGATATTCCCGAACTTGAGGAACGACCGGCAATCATTCGTAAAGCCGATGGGGGATTTCTTTACGCGACCACGGACCTGGCCACCATCGAATACCGGCTCGCTAGGTGGAACCCGGACGAAGTCTGGTACGTTGTCGGCACGCCGCAGAGCCTGCACTTCCAGCAAATTTTTGAGATCGCCCGCAGGATGGGGATCCATGCCAATTTGAGGCACATCCCATTTGGAAGTATCCTCGGTGATGACCGCAAGATCATGAAAACCCGGTCAGGGGAAAATGTCGGCCTCTCCGAAGTTCTCAATGAAGCCCTCTCCCGCGCTGAGGAAATCATCAAAACCAAAAGTCCCGATATGCCCGCAGACGAACGCTCTGCCATTGCCCGCATGGTCGGACTCGGTGCCGTGAAATACGCGGAGCTCTCCCAGCATCGAATGACCGATTATGTTTTCTCATGGGACAAAATGCTCGCATTTCAAGGCAACACCGCCCCCTACCTGCAAAACGCCTGTGTGCGTGTCTGCTCGATTTTTCGCAAAGCAGGAGAACTTCCGGTTCACGTCCCGATCCAAATCCCGCACCCTACCGAACGCGCTCTCGGAATGAAACTCGCCCGCTACCCGGAGAATGTTCCTCTGATCCTTGACGAGTTCCGCCCGAACCTCCTCGCAAATTACCTTTTCGAACTCGCCGAGCATTTTCACAGTTTTTACGAGGCCTGCCCGGTTCTCAAATCCTCAGAGTCCGAACGAGACTCCCGCTTGGCTCTCTGCGACCTGACCCACAAGGTAATCACGCACGGCTTGGACCTCATGGGCATCCAGTGCCCGGAGCGGATGTGAGCTTACTGGTCGGGCCGGCGGGATTCGAACCCGCGGCCTCCTCGTCCCGAACGAGGCGCTCTACCAAGCTGAGCCACGGCCCGATAAGATCATTTATATGTAAGGGTCTTCCGGTCCCCAAGAAAAAAATCTGGAACAAAAGCGGTTTCCCCATAGGCCCAAAATGTTCGCCTTATGTGGCGTCTTGAATTGGAAATTTGGTTTCAAAAAATAATTGAGAAAAATATTCCCATTATCACTTGCAATGGATAAAACTCTGTCGCCATGCGACCGATTGCACTACTTTTACCCTCAGTTTTGCTGCTTAGCGGATGTTTTCAAACATTCAATAAGTCTTACACTGACGATTCACCTCTGGTTGCAAAATTGGATGAAATCATGGCTGAGAATGAGGAGAGGATTCGGGGGACAACCAAGGAAAAGAGCGGAGTTCCCGAGAGTTCTGCCAAATCTGGCAAGACGGATGTTTGGTGGCAAAATGAAGTGGGCACGAGCCTGCGGGACGGAGCGGACAAGAACGTGACATTGGAGGGCCTTTTTGTTCAGACCATTCAGAACTCCACCCAGATCAAAGTTTTTTCGGACATTCCCCTGATTCGTGAGACGGGCATCCAGGAGGCCAAAGGAGAATTCGATACCGTGGCCTTTGTCGAAGCCAAATACGAGCGCTCGAATGATCCGATCGGGAGTCTTTTGGAGACCGGAGTCGCCAATGGTCGATTTTTGCAGGATGCCTTCATCGGCGAAGCCGGGGTGAGGAAAAAGGTGATCACAGGTGCTGAAATCGGGGTGACGCAGGAGTTTGGTGTTCTGAGCAACAACTCGGAATTTTTGGTGCCGAACCCCCAGGGAAGCGCCCGCTTGAAACTCACCGTTCTCCAGCCTCTCCTGCGCGGTGCGGGCGTGGCCTACAACCGGGCCATCATGGACATCGCACGGATTGACTCAGAATCCGCCATGCAGGAAATGATCCGTCAGGCGGAAAACCATCTTCTTGAAGTCAGCCGGGCTTATTGGGCTCTGTATCTCTCCCGTGCGACCTACCTGCAAAAGAAACGTCTCTACGAGCAGGCTGTCAAAGTGGCGGATGAGCTCAAGGCTCGCGGAACGGTTGATGCGGTGAAAGGTCAGATGGCCCGCGCAGACAGTGCAATCGCTGAGCGCCGGGCGGATTTGGTCCGTGCAGAACTTGCCATTTCAAATGCGCAAGATCGCATTCGGGCACTGGTCAATTCTCCGGAACTTGCCGAGGCCAATGCGCCGGAGCTCATTCCCGTGGATATGCCAATCATGCGCGAATACCGGGTGGACTATCCCAAGGCCGCGAAACAGGCCCTGGCTCAACGTCCGGAAATTAACCAAGCCTTCCTGCAGGTTCGTGCCGCAGCCGTGCGTGAGAAAATGCAAAAGAACGAGGTGCTCCCTTCCTTGAACGTGCTTCTCGAAGGTTACATCGCAGGTTTGTCAGGCGAAGGAAATATGGGTCAGGCATGGGCTAACCAATACAATCAGGGGGGGCCCGGTGCCGCCGCCGGTCTTCAGTTTGAGTTCCCCATAGAAAACAACACGGCCAAAGCCCGCCATCTCCGCCGCCGGATCGAACTCCGTCAGCAGATCAACCAACTCAAAACCACCATTGAAACCGCAC
>JBGSVX010000193.1:0-13779 GCA_041752795.1 Terrimicrobiaceae bacterium | reverse complement strand
TTTGAAATAAAGAGACTCAGACCATCGGCAGGATGCCGATGCCACGTGGCATTGGCATGCCTCCACGGCGGCTCTTCGACTTGCCGATTGGCTCACACCAAGGTTTTCTCACGCATGCGCTTTCCTTGCAGGCTGGCATCTTCCTTGGGTAGGATGATTTTCAATGGACGCGAACGCATTCTTTTCCCGGCAATCCGCAGTTTTGACTCCGGAGGACATCGCCCTTGCCCACGATCTACATGCTGAGGGGCAGTCGCATCTTTACGAAAATTGGCAGCCTGCGGGTGAGGGCGACGATATCAAGCGGAGGTTTCTTGAGAGCCTTCGTTTGGTGAATGATTCTTATCCGGGCGGGCTGATCGGTTACATTAGGAATGCAAGAATCCTGCTTGCGGGGGCGGCCTCGGAGGCCAATCCATTCGAGGGCTACATTCCGGCTAAACCGGACATGGTGGATCTCTCGGAGTTTGGACCCGAGTATGAAGAAGCGGAAGCCCTCGGTTTTGCGGCCTTTGCAGAAACGGCCGTGGTGCTTGTGGCAGGCGGCCTCGGCGAGCGGCTCGGGTATCACGGAATCAAATTGGATATCCCGGTGGAGGTCACCGAAAACACTCCGTATCTGGGTCATTACGCCTCCGTGATCCTTGCCGCTTCGCAGCGGCTTGGACGCGAAATCCCGCTGATTATTATGACCAGCCGCGACACCCATGATGCCACCGTGGCAACGCTCGCGGCCAACAAGCGTTTCGGTCTCGCGGAGAGTCAGGTCATTCTCCTGCGTCAGGAACTCGTTCCGGCACTTTCGGACATTGACGCCAGGCTGGCGCTGGATGGTCCCTGTCAACTCGCCCTCAAGCCGCACGGTCATGGCGACATCCACATTTTGCTACACACAAGCGGCACCGCGGAAAAGCTTGCGGAGGCCGGGGTTCGGTATCTCCTGTTTATTCAGGATACGAATGCCCAGTCGCTCAACGCGGCGTTTGCAGCGATTGGCACCTCGGAAAAACTTGGCTACGATTTTAATTCCATCGCGGTGAACCGCATTCCCGGTGAGGCCGTGGGTGGCATTGCCCGACTGGTGAAGCCCGGTCACCCGGACCTCACACTCAATGTCGAATACAATCAGCTCGATCCGCTCCTGCGGGCCACGGTGAACCCTGAAGGGGATGTGCCGAATGAGCGCGGGTTTTCCCTGTTCCCGGGAAACATCAACCTGCTCGTGATCCGACTCGCCCCGTATTTGAAAGTCCTTCAATCCTCGGGAGGAATCATCGCGGAGTTTGTGAATCCCAAGTTTGCCGATTCTTCGCGCACGACCTTCAAAAAACCGGCCCGGTTGGAGACCATGATGCAGGACCTTCCCAAGCTGTTTGTTTCGGGGGAGAAAGTTGGTGTCACGGTCTTTGACCGCACATGGTGTTTCAGTGCGTGCAAAAATGCCCTCGCGGACGCAGCGGCCAAAGTGGAAGCCGGAGGTCCGCCGGAAAGTGCTTCCAGTGCGGAGAACGATTTTTATGCGACCGGCCGCCGCAAGTTGTTGATGGCGGGCATGCGGGTCACCGAAACACCGCCTGAACTCATCTGGGGAGTCCCCTTTGTGACCGGCCCCCGCGTGATCCTGCGACCCTCTTTTGCTCTCACGCTGGCGGATGTGAAAGCCCGTGTGCGCGGGGGAGAAATTTCCGGTGATTCCACTCTCATTCTGGAGGGAGATGTCACCTTGGAGAATCTGACCGTTCCCGACGGGGCCTCAGTCAAAATTTCTGCCGAAAAAGACATCCCATTTGTGATGAGGGATTTCACAGCGACCGTTGGACCGGGTTTTCAAATTGTGCCACTGACCGACTCTGAGATGGCGAGTCCGGACGTTCCAGAATATCTGCGAATCCGCGGATATCGGATATGCAATCAGACCTGAAGAAACGGCAGTTTTGAAAACTGACGATGGAGGACGGATTCGCTTGGTGCTTTGAGCCAGCCGTCCAGAACCGTGGCGTACACGCTGCGGAAGTCGGTTGTATGGATCAGGTCTCCGCGGTCCAATTTGGTGAGACTTGGTTGCTGACCATAGAGTCCGGGGCGAATTCCGCCTCCAAGCACAAAGAGCGGAGCGGCGGCCCCATGGTCGGTGCCTCCACTTGCATTCTCGGCCACGCGGCGGCCAAACTCGCTGAAGGTCATCACCATCACCCGGTCCAAACATTTCATGGCCTTCATTTCCGCGAGGAAAGCCGAGAGGGCACCATCCAAGTCGGTGAGGAGGCGTTCATGGGTTCCCTGCTGACCGCTGTGCGTGTCGTATCCGCCTTGCGAAACATAATAAACGCGGGTCGGCATGCTTCCGGCGATGAGGCGGGAAACGAGTTCCAGCGAATTGCCGAGTTGGGATTTTGGAAAGGCGGTTGAAGACTGGAATTTGGCGGTGATCTCGCGCACCTTGTCCGAACTCATCTGGGCATCCAGGGCTGTGCGCCGCAGGAAATCCGCGGAATCGCCGGTGGGTGCTGCGCCTGAGAGCATGCCAATCGAGCCACCGGAGGAGGACTCTTCCGCAACTTCACGCATCATTTCCTCCATGGCGGCAGGATCTGATGCACCGGCTGTGTTGAGTTTGAATTGATTGGGCTGGTTGAAGGCGATGCCCTTGGGGTTCTTGGCGGCAAAAGCGAGGGGTTCCTGTTTGCCAATGGCCACGCCCACAGCTGGATCCTCACCGGAGCAGCAGGCATCAAAATACCGGCCGATCCAACCCTGATTTGAGATCTCGTCCGCGTCCGTGGCTGTTTGCCAAATATCGGTTGAACGGAAATGAGAGCGGTTGGGATTCGGGTAACCGACCCCGCTGACAATGGCGGCAAGTCCTTCATCATAAAACCCGCGCAGCCCCTTCAGACCGGGATGCAGGGCCAACGAATCATCAATTTTAAGAGCCTTGTCTGCTGCAATTCCCAACTTGGGACGTGCCCGGTAGTAGGCATCGTCTGAATAAGGGATCACTGTATTGAGACCATCATTTCCCCCGGCCAATTGGACCAGAACGAGGATCGGGTGATCCCGGCCCGTGGCCATTTGCAATGCACTGTCAGCCGCAGCCGCATCCAGCGCAAAAAAGGTCCTCTCCAAAAAGACGGGAACCGTCCATGCGGCGGCGCCCCCCAAAAACGAGGTTTTCAAAAAATGTCGGCGGGTGTGAAAGGAGGTGTTCATGTGAGTTGGAAGTCGGGGGAGTTCATGAGCAAACGAAGCACATCGGCCACGGTTTTGTCCGAGGCGGGAAAGGGCTGATTTTCAAGGTAGGCGAGAATTTTTTCCCGGTCCCGGCAGGGACGGTTCAAGAGCCGGACACTGACTGCATCGCAAAGAGTCACAGCATCTGATCGCGTCTCAGCAGGAAAAAGGTTTCCCAATTTGGCGGAGGGAATTACCAGGGAGGACGAGAGATTGCAGCGCATCAGAAATGTGGAGGCGCTGATCCATGATCGTCCGCCCTCCCAGCCTTTCACGTTCGGGGGCTCGAACAGAGACTGACCCAATTCGCGCAAGGCATTCTGCTCGGGTCGGTTTCCGGCCAGTGGACTCTCCAACCGCTTCGAGGACCCAACCAGCCAGTCCACCGGGCTTTTGATTTGGGCATTCATCACATCCTCCGAATAAAATTCTTCACTCAAAAAAATCTCCTGCAAAACCGGTGAGATATCATATCCGGAATCCCGGAATTTTGCGGCCAACCGGCTCTGCATGGCCGGGGATATTTCTGTCCCGGCAAAAAATTTCCACATTTTGGCAGTGAGAAAATTGGCACACTGCGGGCGTGAGAGAATGATGTCCACGATGTCCGTGGCCGTGAAGGCACCGGTCTGACCAAAAAAGGTTTTCACTCCGGTGTCTGACCGGCGTTCTTGAAAATCCATTTCCTGAGTCATTGGGTTGATGCGGTAACCGGTGAACGCTCTGGCCGATTCCCGGATGTCCTCCTCCGAATAATTTCCCTCCCCCAACAAAAACAACTCCATGAGCTCCCGCGCAAAATTTTCATTCGGTTTGCTCTTGGAACTTCCCGCCACGTCAAGGTATCGCATCATCGCCGGGTCCGTGGGAATTTCGCGCGCCAAGGCCCGGAAATCTCCAAGCGCGTGGGCACGAAACAATTCATTTTGGCGCCAAAGGAACCCCACATTGCGGACCTTGACCACGCTGGTCGCAAAGTGCCCGTGCCAGAAAAGGGTTATTTTTTCACGGAGAGGATTCGGCGAATACCTCAGACGGCGTAGCCACCAGGCCCTCAAATCAAACAAGGCCTGCTGTTCTGCCTGACGCGCCCGCTTGCGCGCAGCCTCGGATGCAACCGGATCTTTCTTTGCAGCAGCGATCTCTTTGAAAAGTTCCACGTATTTGGTTTTGTCCGAAAACGAATCGGCGCATGGAAAAAGGTCGTCATCCGGTTCCACGGAGAGAAGCCGCTCCACGGTTTTGTTTGGCCCGGCTTGAAAAGCTGCCTGGACCTCCTGGGGAGAACCCCCAAAGCCTGCTCGCGCAAGCAAGTGCCCCGCCCGCTGGGGAGTCCAGGATTTTGTGGAGTTAACCATGAGGGATCAAACCCCGGCAAAACGCGAAGGTTTCTAAAAATTAAGGCACACTTTGCGCAAAGGCAAATTTCTGCTTGGTGCAAACCGAAATATATGTGGCGGCTCCGCCGCATGAGGGGGAACGGACATCGGGGACGATGTCGCTCCAAGGTTTGATTTGAGCGGTGAAATGTCGGTGGAGGGACGCCGTCCATGGGGTCCGATCTAAAAGAGATCGCGGCAAAGCCGCCTCGAAAGGAATTTGCAACTTTTAGTGATGCCCCAAAACAGAAGGCAAAAAGCCAAACGGGCATCCCCCGCTTTCGCGAAGGATGCCCGCTTGTTACTCGTGAGGAGTTCGGGAGAGAAAGAACTCAGCGCGAGTAAAGTTCGACAACGAGCTGTTCGTTGACAATCGGATTGATTTCTTCGCGGGTCGGAATCCGGACGACTTTGCCGGAGAGATTCTCGACATCTACCAAAATCCAATCGGGCACGGTCTGTGCACCCGTTTGATCAACTGCTTTGACAGCGAGCCGCTTGGAACGATCGGTTGAGCGGATGGCAATCTCGTCACCGGGCTTCAGATTCATGGAGGAAGCATTGGTGCGGTGACCATTGACGACCACATGGCCATGGGAAACCATTTGACGGGCGGCGCGGAGGGTTTTTGCAAAGCCCATGCGCTGGACAACATTGTCCAAGCGGGTTTCCAGGAGTTGGAGCAGGATTTCACCGGTCACGCCGCGTTTGCTGCTTGCGAGCGCAAAATAGCGGCGGAACTGACGTTCGAGCACGCCGTATTGGTGGCGGAGTTTTTGTTTTTCCGCGAGGGCAATGGCATAATCAGAAAGCTTGCGACGGGCTCCTTTGGGGCCGTGTTGACCCGGAGGAAACGGCCGTTTTTCAAATGCCTTCTGAGATCCGCCAAGGAACGTGTTGTAGCGGCGGCTGATTTTTGTTTTGGGTCCTGTGTAGCGTGCCATGGTAAGTGAGTATTAAGTTTTAAGAATAAAGTTTTAAGTGGCTTTGTGGTGAGTTGATCACAGATCGCACCACTTAAAAGCTTCTGGAATCAGACGCGGCGTTGTTTGGGTGGGCGGCAACCGTTATGAGGAACGGGTGTCACATCGCGAATGACGGTGATTTCGAGTCCGATGGCCTGCATGGCACGAACGGCGGATTCACGACCGGAGCCGGGGCCTTTGACCCGGACTTCCACCTCGCGCACACCGTGGCCCATCGCCTGTTTGCAGGCGTCTTGGGCAACAACCTGCGCCGCATAGGCCGTGCTTTTGCGGGAGCCTTTGAAGCCACACTTGCCGGCGCTCGACCAACCAAGGACAGCACCGCGGGCGTCCGTGATGCTCACAATCGTGTTGTTAAATGTGGCAAGAACGTGGGCAATTCCGTGGCTGATGTTTTTGCTGCCTTTGGCTTTGATGATTTTGATCGGCTCGATCGTGTCATCCAAAGAAATGCTAACCGGAGCTGGTGCTGCGGCTTCTTCCTTGCCTTTGGTCTTGGTCTTTTTGGGTGCCTTGGCTTTTGGAGCCTTGGGGGCAGCCTCTCCGGCGGCGGCCACTGGAGCTTCGGCACCGGCTGTTGCTTCGGCGGCAACCGGGGCTTCTGGCGAAGCCGGGGCTTCAGCAACTGGAGCTTCGGCGGCGGGAGCATCAACAGCTTCGACCTCCTTGGCGACGGCCTCTTTAGCCGGTGCCTTCTTTTTAGCCGGAGCTTTGGGTTTCGTTTCGGCGACCGGGGCCTGGGGCTCCTGCTCGTCCGGGGAATTTACGGGTTCATCTGCCATGATTCGGGATACGGTTAAACTTTGCCTGCCTTGGCGTTCGGGTTGCGCTGCACACCCACGGTTTTGCGGGGGCCTTTGCGGGTGCGGGCATTGGTGCCTGTGCGCTGACCACGGACTGGGAGACCGCGACGGTGACGGATGCCACGGTAGCAGTTGATCGCCTGGAGGCGCTTGAGGTTGCCCTGGAGTTCCCGGCGAAGGTCGCCTTCGATCACGATATTCAGCGAGGTGATGGCGTGAATAATGGCATTAATTTGCTCAGGTGAGAGGTCTTTGGCGCGAACATTGGGATCAATGTTGGCGATTTCCAGAACACGCTTTGTGTTGCTGGGACCGATTCCATAAATGTAGGGCAGAGACGCTTCGATGCGTTTGTTGCCGGGGATTTCAACTCCAAGGAGACGTGGCATAATATTACAGGTGTTGGTGGTTCAGAGACGGGGCATCAGCCCTGCTTTTGTTTGTGACGCGGGTTTTTGCAAACGACGCGGACGACATTTTTACGACGCACAATTTTGCAGCTTTCGCAGATGCGTTTGACTGAGGCTCGGACTTTCATGGGACCAGGGATGGTTTCGGTGTTTCGGTGTTTGTTCGGAAAATAATACGGGCTTTTTTGAGGTCGTAGGGCGACATCTCGACCGTGACCTTATCGCCGGGAAGCAGTTGGATGAAGTCCATCCGCAGCTTGCCAGAGACATGGGCGAGCACCCGTTGCCCATTCGCAATTTCAACACGGAAAATGCTTTTTGGCAACAGCTCGACGATTGTTCCGGTTACTTCAATAGCGTCTTCCGCGGCCATGTCAAGATCTCCGGTGCGCCGTCTGTCACAAGGACGGTGTGTTCAAAATGTGCTGAGGGCAGTCCATCGGCGGCGACGACTGTCCATTTGTCGGCAAGGACTTTGACCTTGGCCTTCCCCATATTGATCATGGGTTCGATGGCAAGGGTCATTCCGGACTTTAATGTCGGGCCCGTGTTGCGTTTGCCGAAATTGGGAATCTGGGGCTCTTCGTGGAGCTGACGACCGACGCCATGACCCACAAACTCGCGGACAACGGAGTAGCCATTGCGCAAGGCCTGGTCTTCGATGTAAGCGGAAACGTCACCAAGCTTGCGACCGGCTCGCACAAGGTGCAGAGCGCCATCAAGCATTTGCTCGGTGGCCGTGCAAAGACGCTCGACTTCGGGACTCACGATACCAACCGGCACGGTTGTTGCGGTGTCGCCGATCCATCCGTCGCGAATAATGCCAACATCCATTTTGACGATATCGCCATATTGGATCCGGCGTGGTCCCCCAATGCCATGCACCACTTCTTCATTGATGCTGATACAAATGTGGCCGGGAAACTTTTTGTAGCCGAGGAATGCGCTTCGCACGCCGGCTTCCGCCATGAGGGCGGCCGCAGCGTGATCGATCTCACCCGTGGTTTTGCCGGGCGCCACCAGATCGGCCAAGGCATTCAAAATATTGGAAGCCGTCTCTCCGGCCTTCCGCATTTTTTCGATTTCAAAACCGCGTTTGATCGGAATCATGCAGCCCCCTTGTAGAAATTAAAACAAGCGGCAAAGCCGGATTCGGGCTGGACAACGCGGGAATTCATCAGCGTGCCTTATTTCTGAGTTGCAAAGAAAATTGTCACACCGGCAATCAAGAGGATGCCCATAATTGCATAGATGAGGACAAGAGTTTCATCGCGGACGACCTGGCCAGTGCTCAGGCGCGGACGGTTTTCGCGGGCACCACGGAGTTTGCCTTTGCGGAGGAAGCCGTCGTAGTGACGCTGGAGGAGGTGGGTTTCGACCTGACGCATCGTATCCAGAACAACACCCACGATAATTAGAAGGCCGGTGCCACCAAAAAACTGGGCGGTCATGTAGGGGACTTGAAGAGCTTGGGACAACAACTGCGGCAGAACTGCAATGGCCGTCAGGAAAATGGCACCGGCAAATGTCAGGCGGGACATGGTGAAATCCAAGAAATCAGCCGTGGGTTTGCCTGGACGAACGCCGGGGATAAACCCACCGTATTTTTTGAGGTCATCCGCGATTTGAACCGGCTGAAATTGTGTGGCGACCCAGAAGTAGCTGAAGAAGAAAATCATCGCACCGAAGAGCACGTAGTGCAGCCACCCGGTGGCCAGGAGTTGGGAAATTTCCTGAGCCGTGCGGCTCGCGGGAAATGCCATATTAATGATTGTGGATGGGAAAAGCAGAATCGCTTGGGCAAAAATGATCGGCATCACGCCGGCATAGTTCACTTTCAGCGGCATGTATTGGGTTTGACCCCCATACACTTTGCGTCCAACCACGCGTTTGGCGTACTGAATGCTGACTTTTCGCTGGGCCTGGGTCACTGCGATCACCGCAGCGATTACAAACACAAGGAACAGACAGAGAAGAACGAGGACCATCGGGCTCACATTGGCTTGGGCTCCGATATCGGTAGGCACGAAGGTGCGCCATGCCTGGATGAGGCCTGCCGGAAGTTGGGCAAGAATGCCAACGGTAATAATCAATGAAACACCATTTCCGATTCCACGCTCGGTGATTTGGTCACCAAGCCACATAAGGAACATGGTTCCAGCGGTCATTGTCGCAATGGTCAAAAACTGAAATCCAAAGCCCGGTCGCTGGACGAGATCCACTCCCAGGCGGTTGATGGTATCCATGATTCCCGGCAGAAACGGATTGGCCTGAGGATTCTCAAATGATTTGGCAAGGAGGAATCCCTGAAACACACAAAGCACAATGGTGAGATACCTTGTGTATTGCATGATCTTCCGGCGCCCGCCGTCTTCGCGGGAAAGTTTTCCCAACTTTGGAACCACAGCAGTCATCAATTGCATCATGATCGAGGCACTGATGTAGGGCATGATTCCCAGCGAGAAGATCGCGCAATGAGCAAGGGCACCACCACTGAATAGATTAAAAAGCGCGGCGACACCGCCCGAAGATTGCGCATCGGCAACATTCTTGAACCACTCGGAGAGAACCTCGGCATTGACGCCGGGGGTTGTGATCGCAGAGCCGGCCCGAATGATCACGATCATCGCCAACGTGAACAAAACCCTCTGTCTCAACTCGGGGATTTTGAAAATGTTGGTAAAAGCGGAAATCATGAAATTTTAGTTAGCCTGGGTGCGTGGTGGCAAACGTGGAGCCGACTATTTGGCAGCAGGCACTGGCTTGGTGCTCATCGTGACCGACCCGCCCAGCTTCTCAATTTTTTCTTTGGCGGATGCGCTGATTGCATCGGCCTCGACGTGAAAGGCTTTGGTGAGTTCACCGCGGCCGAGGACTTTGATTCCATCCAATTTGCCACGAACGAGGCCCGCTCCGCGAAGAAGCTTCTCATTGATGGCAGCTCCGGATTCAAAACGTTTTTCCAAATCATCCAGATTGACAATTCCGAAGACCGTTTTGAAGGCGGCGTTGTTAAATCCGCGTTTGGGAAGGCGACGGAAGAGGGGCATCTGGCCGCCCTCGAAACCGGGGCGAATACTTCCACCGGAACGGGCTTTTTGACCCTTGTGGCCTTTGCCGGAGGTTTTTCCATGGCCTGAGCTTTCGCCGCAACCGAGACGCTTGCGGCGGTGTTTGGCACCAGTGTTGGGTTTGAGATCGTGCAGTCGCATAGTGGGTGTCTTTTAAAAATGACTCAGGCGGCAGCGGTGGCTACGGCCTCAACCAATGGTTTGCGGAGCGTCTTGCCCCGAAGTTTGAAAATTTCTTCTTTTGGACGAAGGGCAGTGAGTGCTTCCAGGGTGGCTTTCACAACATTCGATGGGTTGCTGGAACCAAGAGACTTGGCCAAAACGTCGCGAATTCCCGCGGCTTCGATGACCGCACGCACTCCACCACCGGCGATCACGCCGGTTCCCGGAGAGGCAGGGCGCAACATAACGCGTCCACCACCAAATTCCCCGATCACTTCATGAGGGATGGTGTTATCCTGAACAGAAACGCTCACCATGTGCTTGCGGGCAGAATCCGTGGCTTTGCGAATCGCTTCGCTGACCTCGTTGGCCTTGCCGAAACCAATTCCGACACTTCCGTGGCGGTCACCGGCAACGATGAGAGCACTGAAGCTGAAGCGGCGTCCGCCTTTGACAACTTTGGCGCAGCGGTTGATGAAGACGACCTTCTCTGTTGTTTCCTTACCGTCGGAACGGGATTCGGAGTTTTGTGATTGGTCTTTGTTTTTACGTGGTGTTGCCATACGGGATTAGGTAGCGGAATTAAAATTCGAGCCCTGCATCGCGGGCAGCATCGGCCAGGGCTTTGACCTTGCCATGATATTTGAAGCCACCACGGTCAAACACGACTTTGGTGATATTTTTAGTCGTCCCGCGTTCGGCGATGAGTTTGCCAACCTTGACGGCGGTCGGGACATTGGCACGGGTTGTTTTGTCCGAACGCAATTCCGCTTCGGTGGTATGAACGGCCACGAGGGTCTGCCCATCCTGATCGTTGATAACCTGGGCTTGAATGTGACGCTCGGAGAAATGAACGGCAAGACGTGGACGCTCGGCGGTCCCTTCGAGTTTTTTGCGCAGGCGCTTGTGGCGCATGTGGCGTTTGCTTGTGTTGGCCATGATTTACTGAACGGTTTTGCCTTTTTTGCGGCGGACTTGCTCTCCGGCATAACGGATGCCTTTGCCTTTGTAGGGCTCAGGCGGGTAGTAACCGCGGATGTCCGCAGCCACCTGACCCACGACATGTTTGTCGATGCCTTCGATGGAAATTTTGGTATTGTCGGTGACGGTGATTTTGATCTCGTTGGGGATATCAAAAAGGATCGGGTGGGATTTGCCGAGGCTGAGATTCAGCTTCGCGCCCTGCACTGCGGCTTTGAAACCGACGCCTTGAATTTCGAGATCCCGGCGAAAGCCTTCGTTGACTCCGGTAACCATATTCGCAACGAGAGCCCGAGAAAGGCCATGCAAAGCACGGACCTGACGGGTTTCTCCGTCGCGTTCAAATTCCACAGTTTCTCCTTCGATTTTGGCGCGAATCGCCTTGGGCAATGCCCACGAAAGTTTTCCTTTGGGACCTTCAACGGTCACATCTCCGCCCTGACCCAAGTTCACTTTGACTTTGGGTGGGACCTGAATGGGTTTTTTTCCAATACGTGACATGGCAATTACCAGATGTAGGCGAGGAGTTCACCCCCGACGTTTTGTTTGCGGGCTTCTCCTCCGCTAAGGATTCCGCGTGAGGTCGAAAGAACAGCAACTCCCATTCCGCCGAGAACACGGGGAATTTCTCCGGCTCCAACATAACGGCGAAGGCCTGGTCGGCTCACGCGTTTGAGGCCGGCGATGGCACAGGTGCGGTTCACAAATTTGTTGCGGATGCGAAGCTGAGGTTTGCCACCTTCGGGCGTCTCCATGGAAACGCTGGTGATGTAACCCTCGGCTTGGAGGATTCGGGCGATTTCCGCCTTCATCTTCGAATAGGGCAGTGTGAATTCTGATTTGCGAGCACCGGCCGCATTGCGGATTCGGGCGAGCATGTCTGCGATGGGATCGGTCATGGTCTTTTAAAAATTTTGCAATCCGCCGGGGGATCAGGCAGCCGCCTCCTCCGTGGGCTCTTCGTCAGCCTCTGCGGTTTTTTTAACAACCGGGGGCTTGGGTTTGTCTGAGAATGGCATGCCCAGTTCGGTGAGCAAAGATTTTGCCTCCTGATTTGAACGGGCGGATGTCACAATCGTCACATCAAACCCGACATTGCGTTTGATTTTGTCGAGTTCGACCTCAGGGAAGATCGACTGATCCGGCACGCCGAGGGTGTAGTTACCATTGCCGTCAAAGGCTTTGGCCGGCACTCCGCGAAAGTCACGAATGCGGGGCAGCGCGGTTTTGATCAGGCGTTGAAGGAACTCATACATGATGCGACCGCGAAGGGTCACTTTTGCTCCGATGGCCTGGCCTTTGCGGAGTTTGAAGTTTGAGATCGCCTTTTTAGAAATCGTGGACAACGGACGTTGACCAGTGATGAGCGCAATTTCCGCGCGGGCGATTTCGAGGGCTTCCTTGGCGTCAGCTCCGGCACCGATGCAGGAATTGATGACCACTTTCTGGACTTTCGGGATTTGGTGAATGTTCGTGTACCCGTGTTTCTCGCGCAGGGCGGGAATCACGCGCTCGCGGTATTCAATCAGGAGTTCGGGCTCTTGTAGGGTGGCCATGACTTAAGCTGCTTTCTTTTTGGGTTTTTCCTTTTCCTTTTCCACAACGGCCTTCTCAACCAATTTCACATTGGAAATGTGAAGCGGGCCTTCGCGCTCGATGATGGCTCCGTTGGGCTGGTCTTGGGATTTGCGCTGATGCTTTTTGATGAGGCGAACCCCTTCGATGAGCACTTGGGATTTTTCGGGAATGACCTGCAAGATCTTACCGGAGGCACCTTTGTGGTTGCCGGAAATGACTTGGACAGTGTCGCCGCGGCGGACGTGGAATTTTGGTTTGCTCATAACACTTCAGGCGCAAGCGAGATGATTTTCATGAAATTTTTCTCGCGGAGTTCACGGGCGACCGGACCAAAGATGCGGGTTCCGCGTGGGTTCTGATCTTTGTCAATGATGACGATCGCGTTGTTGTCAAAACGAAGGTAGGAACCGTCTTCGCGGCGGACCGGCTGCTTGGTGCGAACCACAACGGCACGGACCACGTCACCTTTTTTTACGGTTCCACCGGAGGAGGCTTCCTTGACGTTGGCGGTGATGATGTCACCGACGCCGGCACTCATGGTGGCTTTGCCGATCACGCCGATCATGGTCGCCATGCGGGCTCCCGTGTTGTCGGCCACATCGATTCTGGAACGAATTTGAATCATGACTGGAAAATTTTAGTGTTTGAGAACCTCGACGAGGCGCCAGCGTTTGAGTTTGGAGAGCGGGCGGGTTTCCATGATGCTGACCCGGTCACCGACCTTGGCCTCATTTTTTTCATCATGGACGTGAAATTTGGAAATCTGTTTGACGATTTTCCCGAATTTCGGGTGGGGCACACGCGTCACGGTTTTGACCACAATGGTTTTGGTCATGGCGTTGGAGACGACTTCCCCGACGCGGGTTTTTCGGAGGCTGCGTGCTTCGGTTGGTTCGACGACCGGAGATTCTGCGATGGACTGGCTCATACGATATTAGGCTGTTGCGGCAACTGGGGTGGCTTGGGAGGCTTTGAGCTTTGCGGTGAGCACGGTTTCAACACGTGCCACATCGCGGCGGATGATGCGAAGCATGTGTGGCTTTTCCAGCTGACCGGCCTGTTGTTGCACACGCAGGTTGAATGCTTCGTGCCGCAACTCCTTTTTGCGGTTTTCCAGTTCTTTGATGGTGAGTTCTTTGATTTCCTCGATTTTCATACTGACATCCCTTCGGGAAGGA
>JBGSVX010000192.1:0-7624 GCA_041752795.1 Terrimicrobiaceae bacterium | reverse complement strand
CAACACCTCCTCGACGAGATGAAGTTTGAGCAGCATCCGGTAGCGCGACGTGCGCGAGACCAAGGGGGAGGCAATGGTATAGACCCGCGTGGTGTCATCCCCGGTGGAGCCAGTGGTTTCCCCGGGTACGACCAAGACATGCTGATCGCGTCCTCCCTGACGTCGCACATGCGCGGCTTTTTGCTCGATGTAGCGGCGGACTCCTCCGCTGACCGGAGAGTAAAACTGGGTAAGATCGCAAATTTTCACGAACCGGGGCGAGGTTCCTTCCGGGAGAGAAACCCAAGAAGGAAACGGGATATGATCACATCATCCTCCAAAGTCCCCGTGAAGAGTTGCTGCGCGACAGCCGCACAGGAGCGGAAGCCCTCGATGAGTTCAGCGAGGGTAAAATTGGATGAGTGAGAGGCTGCGAGACTGAGCGGGTAGGCATTGAACGTGCCGTCCTTTTTCCGGGGAAGATGAGAAGTTTCTTGCTCCGGAAGGCGGGCCAGAGCGGACGCAAATTGATTGGCATAACCCCCCGGGGATATTTTGTGCCGGCTCATGAGGTCTTTCATGAGGAGGAGATTTCTCACGGTGGGGACAATAGCGCCGAGAAGAATGCCCACCGACTGCTCCCTCTGTTTAAAGAGCTGTTCGAGTGTGTCCAGAGCAAGCGGAAGGTCCCGCTTGAGAAGGGCTCCGCTCAAATCAAAAATGCCCCCTTCACGGGTCTGCGGCACCAGATCGCGCACGGCACTTTCCTGAACCGGGGCCGTCTTCCCAAAAGCTGTTTCCAATTTGTCGAGTTCGCACTCCATTTGCATGGTGTTCAAACCCACCCGCGCGGCCAGCGTTTCAACCGCATCCGGGGTCAGTTTCAAACCACGCGATCTGGCCTGACCTGCCGTCCACTCAATAAGTGCTTCCTCCCCGCCGCGAAACCCGAAATCCGGCATGTCTGCAATCTCCACCTCGCAGGATTTGCAAAGTCGTTTGTAGGCCGAACGGCGCTTGTCGGCTCCCGGCGCGCTCACGAGCAATTTCACACCATCGGGCAGACCCGCCTCAATGGCATCACACAAACGCTCGATTCCAGTGATCACACTCTCGGAGCGACCGGTGACAGAATCCGCAAAAAACGATGCGCTTTTGAGCCAGACCAGTTTGCTACCACCCAAAAAAGGAAGAGTCATAATTGCCCCATACGTTTCCTCCAACTTCCCAACAGCAGCATCCACACTGTCCACGGCCCCATCCACCACTTCCATTCCAAAGGCATCCGCCCCGGGTGCCAACTTTTCAGACAGTGCCCGCGCCGCGCGCTTGACCCCCGCTTCGTCGGATCCGGTCACGAAATAACACCCACTCAACTTTGCGGTTTTTTCTTTGGCCATCAAGCAGGGAATCCTACGCGGAGCAACCCGCGATCAGCAAGGAAATCGGAACGGGGTGGGGAAAAGACGGGGGAATCTCCGATAAGTGCAAAAGAATGGCGGCGAAGCCGCGAGGGCGCCCCAGCAGAGTGGGGCGACTACATCGGGCGCAAGCGTGATCGGCATGTCCGAACTGTCGCCACGGCAGTCTCTTGCCGTGTTCCTCTTCTTCGCACGATATGCGCCAGGAAAGAAAAATCACCGATACGGGAGGAATTTTTGCCGATAGGCCGCGGCGGTGAGGCCACTGTGTTTTTTAAATGCCCGGCAAAAGTTTTCTGTGTTCGCATAGCCGACATCCCGTGCAATGGATTTGATGGGTTCCCTGGTCGTCACCAATTTGTGGCGCGCAGATCGCATTCTTTGAAGGATCAGGTGCTGATGAGGTGTCATCCCGACCGACTCCCGGAAGCGGGCATGCAGATGCGAAGCGCTGAGGCCAAACATCTCTGCCAGATCCTCCACGCCAATCGGCTCGGCGTAATGGCGGTCAATGTGACTTATGACGCTTGCCACAAGAGGTGGAATCGCCTGATGTTTGGCACTCCGACGAAATTCCTCCAGCCGGAAGCGGAACTGACTCCATATCAAGTCACCCAACACCTCGTGATCGAGGTCGGTGTGGTGAAATGCGAACAGGACTTCCTCGGAAAAGCGCAACGCGTCCGTCACAACCGGCCAATGAAACACCCGGGGCCAGGCAAATCCATGGGGCATTTTCTCAAGCCGGTAGCTTGCGGTCATGCAGGCGTAATGCCCGTCTCCGGGTGTGCGACTGACTGTACATTCACCGGCGGAATGGGCAAACACCGCCCCCAAACCATGGAGTTCCTCGCCATCTGGCGAATAAACCGCTCCCTCGGTGATCAGCTCGAAAAGCAGAGAATTCGCAGGGATGGTCGCAGGATTGTCCGCTCCGCCGGGACCGCTGACATAGTGCCCGACGCTCACAAGGGAAGGCTTCACTCTCGCACCATTAATCATAAGTTTTGTCAATTTCCTCTCTGAAAGAATCTGATATCATGAGGCCTCATCGTTAGAAATCCCCTGTTTTCATCAACTCACTACAATACTGATCACTATGACTCCAGAAATTACCGTTCAACTTTACAGCGTTCGAGAACAAGCCGCCGCCAATTATGAAGGCACAATCCGTGCTATTGCGGCGATGGGATTCGGGTGTGTTGAGCCGGCAGGGTTTCCCGGTTCCTCTCCGGCGAAGGCCGCAAAACTTTTTCAGGAACTCGGGCTCAAAGCACCCACTTGTCATGGTCCTCTTCCGGTGGGTGACAAAAAAAATGCGGTGATCGAGGAAGCGTTGCTTTTGGGGCACGAGGCGATCATCACCGGCTGCCCTCCTGATTTTAAAGCAAATTTTGCGTCAGCCGATGCCGTGAAAGCCACTGCGGAACTCTATTGCGTAGCGGCTGCCAATGCGGCTGTCCACGGCTTGCAGGTCGGCTATCACAATCACGACTGGGATCTGGTTGATGTTGACGGAGTTCCCGGCTACCGGATTTTTTTGGAGAACACCCCGGAGACGGTTCTTTGGGAGGCAGACGTCTTTTGGGTCGCGAAAGCGGGGCTCGATCCGGTTGCCTTTTTGAAGGAGATCGGTGCGCGAGGCAAAGCGCTCCACTTTAAAGATGGGGTCACCAATGCCTCCGACTCTTTCACTGAGGCCGAAACGGAAAGCGGAAAAATTATGGTCAGCGATTCTTCTCCCTTCCTTCCGGCAGGCACCGGGCAGGTTGATCTGCAAGCGGCCTCCAAGGCAGCGACCTTCGCAAAATACATTGCTGTTGAACTCGACAGTTACACCGGGGATATGATGAAGGCCATCGAAGAAAGTTACCAATACCTCACCAGCACCGGCATCGCCCGCGGCAACAAATAACTACCATGTCTAACAACTCCAAAGTCCGCATCGGAATCATTGGTTGCGGAAACATTTCCCAGGCCTACTTTAACGGGGCCAAACTCTTCGAAGTCCTTGAGGTGGTCGCCTGCGCCGACCTTAACCCTGATGCAGCGAAGGCCAAAGCCACCGAGAACGGTTGTGAAGCCCAGACCGTGGACGAATTGCTCGCCAATCCCAACGTGGATCTGGTCATTAATCTCACCATCCCGGCAGTTCATGCTGAGGTGAGCCTTGCTGCTCTCAGCGCTGGCAAACACGTGCATTGCGAGAAGCCACTTGCTGTCCATCTCGATGATGCAAAAAAAGTCCTGGACCTTGCCTCGGATAAGGGGCTTCTCGTGGGCTGCGCGCCGGACACCTTCCTCGGAGCCGGACTCCAGACCGCACGAAAAATGGTGGACGATGGGTGGATTGGAAAGGTTTTCAGTGGCTCCGCGTTTTTGATGTCCCGCGGCCCGGAATCCTGGCACCCGAACCCCGCATTTTTTTACGAAGTCGGCGGCGGCCCCATGTTCGACATGGGCCCGTATTACATCACGGCATTGGTCCATCTTCTGGGCCCGGTCAAAGAAGTCAGCGGAGTGACCACCCGCGCATTCGAGGAACGCATCGCCACCTGCAAAGAACAGTTCGGCAAGATGCTCCCCGTTTCTGTTCCAACTCACAATTCCGGAACTCTGGTTTTTCATTCAGGAGCTGTGGTGACTGCGACGATCTCCTTTGACGTTCATCGCCACGGACACAGCCCGATCGAACTTTATGGCAGCGGGGGATCTCTCAAGGTGCCCGACCCGAACACATTCGGCGGTCCTCTTGATGTTTGGACACCAACCACCAATGAGTGGACAAGCCAAGCGCTGTGTTACCCCTACAGCGAAAACAGCCGCAGCATTGGAGCTGCCGATATGGCCTGCGCGATTCTGAGCAAGGGGACCCGCAGCCATCGCAGCAGCGGGGCTCTCGCCTATCATGCGCTGGAGGTCATGCACGCCTTCGAAAAGTCCTCCAACCTCAAACAGCACGTTTCCATCGAGTCAAAACCACCGCAGCCAGAACCGCTGCCGCTGGGATTGATCAAAGGCCGGGTTTAAGCCGAATCCAGCTACCCCGGTGGGGCTTTGGCTGTTGCCTGAGGGGTGGGGGCTTTGTCCCAGAAGTAACGTTTGAGCACGACCTTGAGGGTCGCTGTGAGCGGCACCGCAAGCAGGGCTCCGAGCAGACCACCCAGGATCAGGCTCCATGCCAGCACGGAAATAATCACCGTGAGCGGGTGCAAGCCAACTGACTCACCAACAATTTTGGGAGCAATGACGATTCCATCCAGGTTGTTGACTCCCAGGAAAATGATTGTGACAAGGACCGGGTGCCACCAATCGCCGAACTGGGCGGCAGAAATAATCACCGCCGGAATCCATGCAATAAGCACACCGGCGTAGGGAATGAGGCCAAGCACGGCGACCAGCAGGCCGATGAGCAGGGCAAATTCCAAGCCCACAAACATGAGAAGCACCGCCGTGATGGCGCCATCAATCATGCTCACCAACAATTGGCCGCGGAAGAAATTGATGAGGTAGGAATTGATTTCGCTGAGCAGCGACACAATTTCCCTTTTGAGTGGGGAGGCCCGCAGAGGCAGGTAATTGCTCCATCCGGCAGAGATGGCGGGTCCTTCTTTCAAGAAAAAGAACAGGAAAACCGGCACGAGAATCAGGCTCAGCAAAGTTCCGAAAACCCCGAAAAATCCGCCGACGCTCCTTTGGAGAAATTTGCCAAATCCCACGGCCGCAGTGGGGACTTGATTTTGCAACCAGAGCACGCCTTCACTGATTCTGGCAGACAAAAAATTGCCGAGCGGGTCCGCCGCTGTGGCCTCGCCCGGTTCTTTGTGAAACATGGGAAGGTTCGAGAATTTTTGCACTTCGGTGACAGTGCTTTGAACAAGATTCTGAGCCTTTTGAGTGTAACCGGGGAGGTCTTTCGCGAAATTGTGACCCTGATTCCAGATCGGCGGAACGATCCAAAGGAGGATGCCGGTGATGACCAATACGAAGGCCAGAAAAACGGCGAGCACCGACCATGTGCGGCCGAGCTTGCGTTTTTCAAACCAGTTCACAACCGGCTCAAGCAGGTAGGCAAGGATTCCGGCGACTGCAATCGGGATGAGCAGCGGTTGGAGAAAAGAGATTCCCTGGATCACCAAGCCACCGATGAGCGTGAGCACGGCACCAAGCACGACGAAGGACAGTGCTGTTAAAGCGGCCCAAAACAATTTGCGCTGAAAGGGAGTGGGATTCACCGGGACTCTTGTAATGGAACCGGGGGCCGGATGCCAGCGGCAAGTTTTTGTGAGCTCAACAATTTGTCATCAGAGATTTTTAATCGGCGCAAGAGCTCGCGAACCGGAAGTCCCACCACATTTTGGAAACATCCGAAAATCTGTGCGATGAGAGCCCCATCATCGTCCTGAGCCGCATAAGCACCGGCTTTGTCGAGCGGGTTGATGCGCTCAAGATAGGAATCCAGATCGATGTGTTCCAAGGCACGAAATGTCACAAGGGTGGACTCCGTGAACTGCTCTTCGTGTCTGCTCTCCGGCCAGATGATGCAGACCGAGGTGAGGACCTCGTGAGTTTGTCCCGCCAACTGTGCCAGCATGGTCCTTGCCTCGGAGAGGGTGGCCGGTTTTCCGAAAACGGTTTCCTGCAAAACCACGATGGTATCCGCGCCGATCACCAAAGCCTTTGACTCGATCAAAGCAACAGCCCGCGCTTTGCGCATGGCATTTTCGGCACACAGATCCCTTGCCGGGAGTTCGCCCGCCACGGCCTCAGCAACATTCGGACTGAGCACACGGAACGAGATCCCCGCCGCAGCAAGAAGTTCCCTCCGCCGCGGAGAAGAAGACGCAAGAATGACTTCTGTCAAAACTGCTCGCCTGAGTCCGAAAGCCCGGTGTCCCGACGGATGCTTTCCAGTTGCTTGCGCATACGGCGCCTGGAACTCGGTCGGTTTTGGACATTCAAAACGATTCCGGAAACAACCGGAATGAGCATTGCTGCACCGGCGACACAGCAGGCAATCGCTGCTTGTTGACGCACAGATTTGCCAATGCGTTCCCCGACGAGAAGGCCAATGCCAAATCCAATGGCGGCTTGAGAAAAGGCCACGATCCCGGTGACCGGCAAGTTATCCCCAAATTTGTTGATGGAAAGCTGAGACATGATGACCATTGTCAATAACCCTCATTCCGGGCATTTTCAACTGAAATGGAAAGAGCACTTGGAATCGATCTTGGAGACGCACGGGTTGGAGTGGCCATCAGCGATGAATTGGGCATGTTGGCTCACCCGCTGGAAACCATCACCACCGCAAAAACCAACCCGGTCGAGCGGGTCGCAGCCCTCGCCAAAGAACGCGCCGTCGCACAAATCATCGTGGGCGTCGCACGAAATATGGATGGCTCCCGAGGACCCGCCGCCGAAAAGTCTCTCGTTTTTATCGCAGCACTCAAAGAACTGGTCACCTGCCCGGTGATTCCATGGGATGAACGCCTGAG
Organism: Terrimicrobiaceae bacterium; assembly: GCA_041752795.1. GTDB lineage: Bacteria > Verrucomicrobiota > Verrucomicrobiia > Chthoniobacterales > Terrimicrobiaceae > JAJTZA01. Next base: position 729 of record JBGSVX010000192.1, on the reverse strand, counting down.
CACGGTCCAAGCCCGCCGGGGAATGCGGGAGGCGGGACTCAAAGAAAAGCACCAAAAAAACGTGATCGATCAAGCCGCTGCCCAGGTCATTCTGCAAGCGTGGTTGGACTCCCAATCATGCGTCTGAAACTCACCGTCGCCTATGATGGATCCGGGTTTTCGGGCTGGCAGAGTCAGCGCGGAGGAGTCGGGGTTCAGGATGCCATCGAAAAAGCAGTTGCGACTATTTCAGGATTTTCGATCCGCGTTCATGGTGCGGGCCGAACCGATGCCGGCGTGCATGCCCTGGCTCAGTGCTGTCATTTGGATGTGCCGGAAACCCGAATGACCCCCTTCAACTGGCAAAATGCCCTGAACGCCTCCCTGCCGCCCGGCCTGCGGGTGATGACCTCAACCCGGGTCAGCGAGGATTTTCATGCGCGGTTCTCGGCCCGAGGGAAAATTTATCGTTACGCCATCTACACGGGCAGCGTGCTCCCTCCCCACGAGTTCAACCGGTCATGGCACATTTTTCAGAATCCTGATGTTGGTCTCATGAATGCTGCCGCAGAACGTTTTATTGGCACGCACGATTTTTCAGGATTTTCCGCCAATCGGGGAACCCCGGTTGCCGACACACGGCGCATCATCACAAAAGCCGTCGTGACCCGCCGCGGACCCCGCTTCTTTTTCACCGTGCCGGGCAATGGCTTCCTTTACAAAATGGTGCGAATGATGACCTCCGCCGTG
>JBGSVX010000191.1:0-8098 GCA_041752795.1 Terrimicrobiaceae bacterium | reverse complement strand
TCTTGGATGAGATTGAGTTCTTCCTCGAGTGTGTGGATGCGGAATTCCGGAAGGGATTTCTGAAAGCGTTTAGGATAGACGAGTTGTCCAGTTGTGGGGTCAATTCGCTCACGTGCGTTCAGTCTGCGGATCTCTTCAAGCGTAAAATCAATGGCATAGAAGCGTCCGTCCGGGCGAGCGTGGTCGGGAAACACGCTGGCGACATTGGTGGTTTCATCGAGATGAATATCGTGGAGGACAATGGCTTGATCGTCCTTGGTCAACACCACGTCCTGCTCAACGAAATCTGCACCAAGGGCGTGGGCGTAGGCTTTTGCTGCAAGCGTGTGCTCTGGCAGAAATCCGCTGGCTCCTCGGTGTGCGATGATGACCGGTTCGGCGGGTGGTGGATTTGGCATCGCCAAGACAAGGATCGAGCAATTTTTTGGGTCGGCTCAACGCCCGGATTCAAGGAACAGGCGTGAACACTGCCCGGCTTCCTCGGCCGTGACCTCAAACTCCTCGGTAGCCAATCGGCGTGTGCCGTCAGCCTCAATGATCACAAACGTTATACTCGCTTTCCCGAGATTATTCCCGCTTCCATCGTAGGCAGAAATTTTTCCGACCTCGAAACCTTCTTCAAGCAGGTAACGAAGGCGAGCGAGCATTTTCATCATAGTCAAAATACGAGGCAAGGAAGACCTCGGCAAACCAAATTTGAGTTCAGGGCCATTCCGATAGCCGCTGAAATTCTGCGAGGGCCATGCCCACGACTTGGTCCATGTTATAGTAGCGATAGGTCGCAAGGCGTCCGATGAATGAGACCTTTGTTGTGGGGTGGTGGGCTTTGATGTGGTCCGGGAGTTCGCCGGAATCGGCAAGGGCCTTGTATTTTTGGTAGAGCGCGGCGGCATCCGGAGCGGGGATCGGGTAGTAGGGTTCTTTATCCGGGCCGTAGTCATCCGGGTATTCGCGCACGATGGTGGTATTCGGGCACGACTGACCGGTGGCGTGTTTGATTTCCACGATGCGCGTGTAATCCTCATCATTCGGGAAATTGACCTGCATGGCCGGCTGCCAGAAACCGGGTTTGCCGGAAATCGCTTCACGGGATTTGAGCTCTTCCGGCGTGAAGGACTCATTTTCAAAACGCAGGGACCGGTAAGGGAGTTCGCCAAAGCGGTTTTCGTAGAAGGAGTCAATCGGTCCGGTGTAGATCAGGTGGCCGAAGGTGAGGTCCTTTAATACATCGCGGTAATCTGTGTTGAGCCGGATTTCCAATTTGTCGCCGCAGGCGGAAATCATTCGTTCGAACAGGCGTGTGTATCCGTCTTTGGGAAGAGCCTGAAATTCTTCGCGCAGGTAGCGGTCGTCGCGGTTGGTGCGGATCGGGATGCGTCCACAGACACTTGCGTCGAGGTCCTTGGGGTGACGTTTCCACTGCTTGATCGTGTAGCCTTTGAAAAACAGCTCGTAGAGTTCCCACCCGACTTGGGAAATAATGACCTCTTCCGAGTTCGCGGGGTTTTCGATGGGCACGCGTTTTTCTGCGAGCCAGGCCTCCATTTCCTCCGTGGTCGATGGCCGCCCGAGGATTTGCTCGAAGGTGTTCAGGTTGATTGGAAAATTCCAATACCGCCCTTTGCTGTGAGAGAGGATCTGATAATCCACCGGATGCCACTCGGTGAATTGCGAGAGGTATTCACGGATGCGCGGCGAGTTGGTCCGGAAATAATGCGGACCGTAAGTGTGAATGAGCACCCCGGCCCCGTCGACGTGATCGTACGCATTGCCACCGATGTGGTCGCGACGTTCGACCACAAGACACGAACGCCCCAACTGCGTGGTGAGGCGTTCAGCGAGGGTGAGCCCGGAAAAACCGGCACCAACAATCAGGAAATCCACCACGGGGGAAGGATCGGGAGCTCCCAGAGGTCAGGCCGCCTTGCCTTGGTTGGCTACCGCATTCATGGCTGCCGCGATGGCAGACTGATCACCTAGATAATAATTTTTGATCGGCTTGAGCGCCTCATCCAATTCATAGACGAGAGGCACTCCGGTCGGAATGTTCAGACTGATGATGTCCTCATCCGAGATGCCATCGAGATATTTGACGAGGGCACGGAGGCTGTTGCCATGGGCGGCAATGATCACATTTTTCCCGGCAGAGACCTGGGGCGCAATCGTTTCATGCCAATACGGAAGAAAGCGGGCGACCGTGTCCTTCAGGCACTCGGTGAATGGCAATTCGTCAGCTGGCACATCGGCGTAACGGGGATCATGACCCGGCCAGCGTTCGTCGGATTTTTCCAGAGCGGGAGGAGGAATATCGTAGCTGCGGCGCCAGACCAGCACTTGGTCATCACCGAACTTGGCGGCGGTTTCCGCTTTGTTGAGGCCTTGGAGGGCACCGTAGTGGCGTTCGTTGAGGCGCCATGTTTTTTCCACGGGAATCCAGAGTTCGTCCATCTGATCCAGGGCGAGCCAGAGGGTTGTTAAAGCACGGCGGAGGACCGAACAATAGGCGATATCGAAGTGGAAACCCTCGGCTTTGAGGAGCCTTCCGGCCTCGGCGGCTTCTCCGCGGCCTTTTTCGCTCAAATCGACATCATGCCAGCCGGTGAATCGATTTTCTTTATTCCAAAGGCTTTCGCCGTGACGCAGGAGGACAAGTTTGTGCATGCTCGTTGAATAGTGATGAAGAACAGACTATACAAACATCCATGCCGCCATGGCAAGGCGGGGTCTTGAAATGTTTACCGCACTCACTCTCAATATTCAAAATGGCGAGCCATGGACCGGATGCGATGCGTCCGCGCCTCCCGCCAATATCCAGGGAACTCTCGATTTTCTGAAGGCTCACCCTGCAGATTTTCTGTTTTTGCAGGAAGTTGAGCAGGGACATGAGGGCGGATCACAAGTCTCCCCGCCGCCTCATTACGAATTCCTCAAGGACAATCTGCCCGGCTACCATTCGGTCTTCGGTTACCCGCAACCCAATCCTGATGAAATTCCATTCGGGCTCGGGCTCGCCATTTTTTCCAAATGGCCGCTTCGGAACTTTTGGCGAGAGGACCTGCCGCCTGCTGATGTGAGTTTTGAATATGATAACAAAACCCGTCGTCCGTCATGGCGTTTGCTGATCGGCGTGGAAGCAGAGACGCCGGAGGGGGCCGTTTCTCTGATGAATACCCACCTCCAGGCATTTTTCATGATTTCCTCGAGCAGCAACGAGCACCTTGCCCAGCGGGACCTTGTCGAAAAGCGTCTGCGCCTTTGCTCTCAACCGACCTTGCTGGCCGGGGACTTTAATTGTGCTCCGGGCGAGACCGTGGTCGAACAGTTCGCCAAGGCAGGTTTTCACCCTGTGCAAACCTCGGAAATCACATGGCGCCGCCGCCCCTACGTGCTGGATCACATTTTTCATAACAGTGGATTTATTCCAGAATCATGGAAAGTGATTCCCACTGAGGCCTCCGATCACCACGCCGTGCAGGCCGCCTTCCGATTGGCCACATGAAAATTGTGTCATGGAATGTGAATGGCCTGCGCGCCATTTTGAGCAAAGGGTTTCTGGATGTCCTCTCTGCCTCCAAGGCGGATGTCTATTGCCTCCAGGAAATCAAAGCCAAGCCCCACCAAGTGGAATGTCATTTCGGAGATTACACCTGCCACTGGAACCCGGCGCAGCGCCCGGGATATTCAGGCACGGCCACTCTGACCCGGGAAACTCCAATTGCTGTCACCACGGGGATCGGTCAACCGGACCATGACACTGAGGGCCGCGTGATCACCACGGAATTTGCCGACTTTTTTGTGGTCAATGTTTACGTCCCCAATGTGGGAAGAGAACTTGCCCGCCTTCCCTACCGGGTGAATTCATGGGGACCCGCATTTCGTGCGTATCTCGCCTCACTCAAAAAACCTGTGATCGTTTGCGGGGATTTGAATGTGGCCCACAAGGAAATTGACCTCGCCCGACCAAAAGAAAATGTCGGAAACGCGGGATTCACGATTGAGGAGCGGGAAGACTTTGACAAGTTCCTTGCCATCAGTTTGGTCGATTCGTTCCGTTGTTTCGAATCCTCAGGTGGCCACTACACGTGGTGGAGTTACCAGAACAGTGCCCGGCCCAGAAATATCGGGTGGCGTATTGACTACGCCTGCGTTTCCAAGTCGCTGGTGCCAAGACTGACATCGTCATCCATTCAGCCCGAAATTCAGGGAAGTGACCACTGCCCTGTCGGCGTGACCCTTCATTGAACACCGCGAGGCCGGCCCGCCTGTTGGAGATCCTCATCCCGCCCTGCCTTCGGCGTCTTCCTCAGCGACGATCTGACTCATTGGTGCGGATAAATCGGCAGCTTCCTTTATGTTCAGCTGGTGACCGCCGGAGGCTTTCCGGATGGCTGCCATCTTTCGGCTCATGGCCTTTGCGGATTTGCGGGTGCCAATCCCGTCCGCGACATAACTGGAAGCCTGCGAGGTGGCAATGTTCAGAAGCGAAGCCGTTGCAATCGCATCGTGATTGGCCCCAAGAAACAAGAACTGCCAATTGTAGGTGTTGGTCTGCTCTTGAATGCGTCCGGACACATCCTTCCATGTGAACTTGCTGGAAGAATTTTCACAGCCATCCGTAAAAATCGCAACGATCACCTGACCGGGTCGCATCGGCTCAGGTATCGCTTCCAGTCGGGCTCCGAGGCGGTCAATCGTTGTCCCAATGGCATCGAGCAAGGCCGTTGAACCCCGCGGCACAAAGGTGGTCGTATCGAGCGGCAGCGCCTCCCCGATCGGAATGCCCTCAAATGGCACCAGATATTCATTGTCAAAAAGCACAAGGGTCAGTCGCGCCAGGCCCTCCGTCTTTTGCTGTTCATGGAGAAACTCATTGAAGCCAGCAATCGCAGCCTCGGTGACAGGTGCCATCGAGCCGGAACGATCAAGGACATACGCAATCTCAGTAAGGTTTTTGTTCATAACCCCCCGACCTTGCCACACACCCCAGGTCAAAATCTGTCCTACCCCCCTGGGAAAATTCAGCCTGCTGATTTCGGAAGTTTTTTCGCGATTTTTGTAAAGAGATCGAATGCTGTCGCGAGCTCGTCGGCAATTTCTGTGGCGATGATGTCAGGTGCGGGCAGAGAGTCTGTGTCCGTGAGGCTCTTGTCCTTAATCCAAAAGAGGTCGAGGCTGAGTTTGTCTCGTTTCTGGATTTCGTCGTAAGTGTAGCAACGCCATCGGCCATTGGGGTTTGCCTCGCTCCAAGTCTCTTTCCGCTTGTGCATCGCGCCGGGCTGGTAGCACTCCACGAACTCGTCGAAGTCCTTTCGCATAATGGGCGATTGTTTCTGGGTGAAGTGCTTGTTCGTCCGCAGGTCATAGACCCAGAGCTTATCGGTCCACGGCTCGGGGCGGCCCTCCTTCTTGTCAAAGAAAAGCACGTTGGCCTTAACGCCGTTCGCATACCAGATGCCGGTAGGCAGGCGCAGCAAGGTGTGGACGTTGCATTTCTGAAGCAGGTTCTTACGAACCTTTTCACCCGCTCCGCCCTCAAAGAGCACATTGTCCGGGAGCACCACGGCGGCGCGTCCATCGATCTTGAGCAGCGAGAACATGTGCTGCACAAAGTTGAGTTGTTTGTTGCTCGTCGAGGTCCAGAAATCCTCACGATAGATCGTCTGTTCATCCTTATCCATGTCGCCTTCCTCGTTAACAAAAAGGAGGCTCTGGCTTTTGCCGAACGGCGGATTTGCCAAGATCATTGTGTATTCCTTGCTCCACGGCGCGGCGAGGCTATCGTGGCCGGAGTGGACGACGACATTGTCGCCGCCGATGCCGTGCAGTGAGAGATTCATCGCGCACATGCGGCCCACCTTGGGTGAAAGCTCCATGCCCTCAACCAGTTCCTCGCGAAGCGCCCGCTTTTCGTCCTTGTTCAGCTCTTTCTCAAACTTATCAAGCACGTATTGGTAGGCGGTGAAGAGGAAGCCACCTGTACCGGCGGCCGGGTCGCAGATGCGGTCCTGCGGCGTTGGCTGCATCACCTCGACCATCGTGCGGATGACAGCGCGGGTGGTGAAGTATTGACCGGCACCCTTGGTGGATTCGGAGGCTGAACGCTGGAGCAGCTCTTCGTAAATCGTGCCCTTTACATCCACCGGCAGGCTCATCCAGTCTTCTTTATCAATGAGGTTGACGATGAGTTGCTTCAGCAGGGCCGGGTTGTGGATATCGCAGCGTGCACCTTTAAAGATAACGCCCAACATGCCGGGCTTGAGTGCCAACGTCTCAATCGAGTCGCTGTATTGCGTTTCCAGCGCGGCACCGTCGAGCTTGAGCAATGGTTTCCAGCCCAGTTCCGGGGGCACGATGGGCTGCTGGTTGTAGGGCTCCTCGGTGAGTTGGTCCGCCATCTTGAGGTAGAGCAACATCGTGAGCTGCTCCACGTATTCCACGCAGGAGAGGCCCGCCTGCTGCAGGACTCCGGCGTAGCTCCAAGCCCGCTTGCCGATCTGGGATGCGTCCATGAAAGAAAGGATTACAGGGGCAGATTACTTAAAGTCAGCCCAATGCAGGCTCTCCCAAACGGCCGAAAATCCCGATCAGCGGAGAAGCCGTTGACGCGCCTCTTCTTCACTTTTTCGACGCGCTTCCATCCACTTTTCCAACTCAGGGGATACCGTTTCAATATATTCTTCGCGGAATTTGGAGTAGTCTTCCTCTGTGGCGAAGAGATCGCGCTCCAGACCGGGATTTTCTGGCAAAAGCTCAAGGACTTGTGGCATCGGGTTAAAGAGTATGCAGGTTTGATTGGAATAGGGAATAAGAAACGGACCCCGTCAAATCAAATGTCTTCAGGTCTTGATGGCCATTAAAAGCAGATCCCACATCAACCAGGAGCCGTTCAGGGTAGTGGAGGGCCGTCCAGCCATCTGGCTCATGGGTGTTTCTTGTCGCATCCCAGATCACTTCGCCAAGAATTTTGGAATCTTTTTGGTATTCCGACACCTCTGCGAGCTCGCAGACCCAAACAAAGTGCGGCATCGGGAGATGACGGTAGATTTTTTCAACGAGCTGATTCCCCATCCCGCGCTTGCTGAGGTGGCGCTTGAAGGAGCGGGACGATGTCAGAAAAAGCCGCCGAAGGTGAGGATTCGCAGATAGCCTTGGCGAATGCGCAAGCACACCGGTATCAGGTCGATTGAGAACCGTTTCGATGGCGGTTTGGGCCTGTTCAGCCGCAAGGAAAACTTTTTCTGGTAGGGGAACGATGAATTCTTTGATGTCTGCAAATTGAAACTCCGAATCCCCCGGTTGCTGGGAACCATTGAAGCGCAGGGTCTGGTATGGAAAAAAGTTGTCGTCGTTGATGATGAAGGCGCGATTGAATTCCGAGGTGTAGGACGCACCGGTGGCAGGAGCGATGCTGTAATCCGACACATGCCCGAATGCCGTAACGACATGCTCGGGAACCGTCACGAGCAACGGCAATCCGGACTCAATGTAGGTATAGAGCAAATGTTCAAACTCATCGGGCAGCTGGTTCCGGCTGTAAATAAGCGGCGAAAAACGCTGGAGCCGTAGGGCCTCTGCGAGCTGCCACGAAAATAGTCCACCCGAGGGATATACCCGCCGGCCAACCGCATGGCCAGCCGCGAGGTTGGTTATTTGGAAGGGCAATGCCTCCGGATACCAAGAGTACCGGTTGCTGTAATACCGGAGCAACATCCACAAAGCGGATTCCGCACAGACCGTGGCATCAGCGTCCTGACTGATGAAGGGAAATCCCTCGATTTCCAAACGCGTGCCGAGTAGGTGCACCTGTTCCCGGCAAAAGGCAAGGTGCGCCGAGGCGTCCGCTCGCAGGGTATGCACAAGCATCGTGCGACCGATGCAGTTCGGTTTAGTGGGACGGATGACGCTGTAACCCAGGTAAGTCTTTCTGACAATCTCGTCTCCCCTTGCGATGGATGTTTCCTCCACGGGCTCCGAGAAAAAATGCAACCGCACGCACCGGGAGTGCGGCGTGTTGAACCTTTTTGAATGAAAATTGGAGAACGTATCCCGGTAATCCTTGTCGGCGCTTCGTCGAAATGAGTGGGTGAAACGAACCGGT
>JBGSVX010000190.1:0-2525 GCA_041752795.1 Terrimicrobiaceae bacterium | reverse complement strand
GGACCATTTCCGATGTAGGACATCGCACCAAAAAAGACCGCACCCACCGAGATCGCGATAATTTCCAGCGGGAAGTTCACCGTTGCCGCAAGCACATCCGCCGTGGAATCAATGTTGAGATGATGCAGACCAAGCTCGGCGGAGAGAAAGGTCAGGTAGGTCGGCGCATTGTCAAGAAACGCGGAAAGAGATCCCGTGGCCCAATAAAATTGGTGAGGGGTTTTGATTCCAAGTTCGGCAGCATGACCACCGAGGTAATCAAGAGCAGGAATCATCGTGGCGAAAATCCCCGCAAACAGCCATGCCACTTCCTTGATGGGCGCAAAGTCAAAGCTGTTCGCATGATGAATGTGTTTTGGAGTCGTGTGAAAGGAGGCCACCGCAGCTCCTAACATCAGAAGTTCCGGAACAAGCACCGGCAGGTATTTGTTAAAGAGCACCGCGACAAGAACCACGCCAACAAAAAGCAGGTTGTGCAAACCCTGGAACTTCCACTCCTCGGACGCGGTGACCGCCTCGGCGACTTCCTTTGGAGCCCTCCGGAAATTGAGGTGATCCATCACATAAAACACAAGTAGCAGCATCGCGGTGCACATCAGCCACATGGGCCATGTGTTTTGAAACACCCACCAGAATGGCACACCACGCAGAAATCCAAGGAATAGCGGTGGATCGCCAATGGGTGTCAGACACCCGCCAACATTGCTCACAACAAAAATAAAAAAGACGATATGAAATGTCGTGATCCGGTACTTGTTCATTCGGATCCACGGACGGATAAGCAGCTTCGATGCGCCGGTGGTTCCGATCACATTGGAAATGACCGCGCCAAAAAACAGGAACAGCACATTCGTGGACGGGCGGGATTCACCTTTCACAACGATATGGATGCCGCTGGCAATGACAAAGAGGGACCCAATTAGAGCAACAAAGCTGATGTATTCATGCCCGACATGGAGCAGGCGGTCTCCGGCATGAAGGTAAAAAAAGTAATAGGCGGCGGTGAAGAGGCCGAGGCCTGCTGCGACTTTTGGGTAATGGTGGTGCCAGAATTTGGGGGCGAGAAGCGGGGCAAGGGCAATGGAAAGGAGCAATGCGGCAAAGGGAAGAATCATCCATGGCGAGACATCCGTGGCGGCATTTGAGGCAAGAAACAACATGAGAATACTTTTTCATGGACATCCTGCCTCTCACCTTCAAGAACATTCCCCTGTTACTATGAATTTTCTCTTTTTAAGACCAGTGCTCTTTGCCGCCTTGGCCGGCCTGATGTCGTCCTGCGCATCGGTCAGCGTCAAACGCTCAGAAACAGTTTCCAAGACCCCTCCCCGCTTGAAGCCTGACAAAATTTTGGTGAAACCCTACACATTCAATGAGGCCAGATTGCGTGTGGACAGGTCGGGGGCTGCTCTCGAGGCCTTCAAAGCAGATGCCAGTGAGCGCATGGCCCGCACCCTGGTCCAGCGCCTCTCCAAACATGTCGCACCGGCGGAGGTGGTTTCCAAAAATGCCCCCCTGCCAAAGGGGAATTTCTGGCTGGTGACCGGGAGAATTGACCGCATTTATCAAGGCAGTCGCCTGGCCCGCTCGGTCATTGGCTATGGCATTGGCGGCACAAAGTTTGAAACGACTTCGGTGATTTATGATTTGTCCGTGCGTCCGCCCAAGCCATTTTTGGTGATTGAGACCACCGGGGGTTCCAATGCGGCTCCGGGCGCCATCGGGTCCGTTGGATTTTTTGTGAGTGGTGTCACGTCACTGGCCGCGATTGGAAATCTGTTGGAGGGGGTTCGCACGGGGGTCACATTTGACACAATCCGCACCAGCAAAGAAATCTCCGCGACCGTTTCCGAATACCTCTACTCCAAACGCGCCATCCCGCACGAAATGGCACTCTCGCCAAAACGCCCGGGACGATGGCAACCGGACTTCTGGCCCTTCCGAAACAGCCCCGAACGCCTGCCCGAAGGCAGCGTGACGGTCGTTCCGGCAAGGTAAGTGGGATCGCGGGTTTGACATCCGCCGCTCTGGCCGTTCCAATTCAGGGTTCAACCATAAATGAATTGAGCGGTTCCATCATTCCATTTCCCGGAGTTTCCCGACGGGATGTTTTTCTCGCGTATGCGGGGCTGGTGGCTTTTGCGTTTTTGGCGTGTTGGGTTTACCGTCAGCCTCCGAAGTTGGGGGACGATTTGGATTATTGGAGTCTGGCGATGGATCTGCACCTCGGGTTGCCAGGCGCATGGAATGCGGATTCGTTTCATGACCTCCGGTGGCCGGTCTGGGGCCTTTGCTGGCTGTTGATGATTCCATTCGGGTTTGTGCCGGCCACGTATTTTTTGCAGCCGGCATTGTATCTGGCGGCGGGGGCCTGTTTGGTGTTTTGGATTGCAGGTAGGGTCTCCCTGCCATTTTGGGGTCGGTTGGCTGCCGGGGTATTTTTTGTCATGCATCCGCTCATTGACACCGCGCTCATGCGGCCGATGCCGGATTTGTCCGAGGGGTTCTGGGTGGCACTTTCATTT
>JBGSVX010000189.1:0-4973 GCA_041752795.1 Terrimicrobiaceae bacterium | reverse complement strand
ATGACATTTCCGGTATTCGGGAGAAAGGATCTCGATGTCATCCAGATCGTGGAATTTCAGCTGAAGCAGCTTCCGGCACGACATGGGAAGCATCTCTGCCGTCACCTTGGTTTCCGGGTCCGGGAGACTCACTACATACGGGATGTTGAGAGCCCGGTAATTCGGGAGGGCGGACAAACTCGAAACGGCGATCTGCATGGGTTGAATCCGAGGCTAGTGGTTAATCTAAATGAGCTTCCACAATTGAACAAGCATTCAAAAAAAAGAAATCATTCATTTGCGAAATTTTACACCATGAGCTTTTGCTGGGAAAGCGTCAGGAAATTAATTGAGTCCAATGCTTTTGCCGGGCGTAACGTCAGGGAAGCCATGAATGATCTTGTCCCACTGCCACCGTCGATTGGGGTCATGATTTTGCCAGGCACAGTTCTGCTGCCCGGCTCCCTGCTTCCTCTGTATATTTTTGAGCCACGATACCGGAAAATGCTCCAAGAGGCGCTTGAGACACACAGGATGTTTGCCGTGGCATCCCACGCGTCCGGGGAGGAAGAGGTTGGTTCCATCGGGGGCGTTGGGATTGTGCGGGCCTGTGTTGCGAATGAGGACGGAACCTCAAACCTCGTTCTCCAAGGCATGGGGCGGGTGCGTTTCGAGGAGTGGGTTCAAACCTCGGTTTTCCCAAGGTCAGAAATCCAGCCGGTAATCCCTCATGCAAGCTCCTCCTCGGTTGGTGCCGCCCTCCGCAAAGAAATTCTTTCACTCGTCACGAAGCTCCCATCAAAGGACCTTGGGGTTCCCGCCCAGCTCAAGGACCTCCTCTCCCAAGTGGAAGATAGTGAAACGTTTAGCGACACGGCCTCCGCTTACCTCGTGGGAGAGGCTTCAATCCGTCAGCGCCTGCTCGAAGAGCCGGATCCGGTTCATCGTTTGGAAATTTTGGCAGCGTTTTTAACGTTCCTGCTTGCGCCAAAATAGCGCGTTCCGAGGATTGGGCATTGCGAAAGCCGTCGGGGAATGCTGGTCTAGTCGGTGATGGTGGACCGAATTGTGTATTGGCTGCTTTTGGCCTTCGTGACCTTGGTGAGAGGACTTCCTCTGGGAGTCTGCTTTGCCTTGGGGAGGGCTCTGGGACTTTGTCTGTGGGCGATTTTGCCCGCCTACCGGCGTTTGGCGCGGGAAAATATTGCTTCCGCGTATGGATCGGAACTCACCACGAAGGACGTTGCACGACTGACCCGCGATCATTTTGCAACTCTTGGGGCCAATGGGCTTTCCGCGCTGAAGGTCCCGGTACTCTCCAAGGAGACCATCACACGGATTGCGCCGATTGAAGGGTTGGACAACATTCGCAGCGCCGTTAAAGCTGGACGCGGTGTTGTTCTGGCAATCAATCATATCGGCAACTGGGAACTCTACGCACAACTCGTGTATCAAGTCCCGGAGGCCCGCTTCGGAACGGTTTATCAATCTCTTCGCAATCCACTTGTTGATGAATTGATCAACCGGGACAGAAGGCGCCTTGGGGTGCTGACCTTTGACCGCAAAAAGGGGTTCAATGCCGCTACCGCCTTGATCCGCGAGCCGGGCGTCCTGGGGGTTTTGGTGGATCAAAATGCCGGGGATGCCGGCATGTGGACGCCCTTTTTCAACCGCCTGAGCTCGACATCAACTCTCGCAGCGCAGTTGGCTTCCCGCACGGGAGCAGACATCATTCCCGTCGCGATCCACACCTCGGGCTTTGCCACATGGCGGGTTGTTGTCGGGAAAGCCCTTCCACCGGGAAATTCCGCTGAACTGACGGCAGCAATCAATGCGAAGCTGGAAATGCAAATTCGCGAATCCCCGGCGGATTGGTTCTGGGTTCACAATCGCTGGAAAGTCCCATGCCCGAATTTCCTGGCTGCCACGCAACGCCGCGGAATGCATTTGCCGGAGGATTGCAAAGCGCAAGACCTCCTGCCTTTCCGGATTGTCGTCCGCTCTCCGAACTGGCTGGGCGATGCCGTCATGTCCGCAAACGCAGCGAGGGCCTTCAAAACGGGACGCCCGGACTCCCGGCTGACAATCCTGACCCCGGCAAAACTGGCAGCCTTCTGGAGAGCCGTGCCCGAAGTCGATACTGTTTTGGAAATTCCGAAGGGGGCTTCCGTTTTCCAGGTGGCCGGACTTTTGCGCGGCAACTTTGATGTGGCCGTTTTATTTCCCAATTCAATTCGCAGTGCCATGGAAGTCTGGCTGGCCGGAATCCCCCGCCGGGTCGGCTTCGCTGGCCGTGGCAGAACCCGCCTGCTGAATCAACCCGTGGTCATTAAAAAGAAAGAACGGGTCCCCAAGCCTCTGCACCACGCGGAGCGATACTGGCTCTTGGCCTCCAAATGCGGAGCTCTCCCACCGGATCCCCTGCCCTCCCCATGGAATCCTCCCTCGGGCAATCCCGTTTTTGGGATCTGCCCAGGGGCGGAATACGGACCCGCAAAACGCTGGCCGACGGATCAGTTCCGGGCCGCAATGGAGCATGTTTCCTCAAAGATGCCCTGCACCTGGAAGATTTTTGGTGCAGCGGGAGACCGGGCGGTAGCCGAAGAAATCTGCAAAGGATTTTCTGGCACCGTGGAAAATTTGGCCGGGCAGACCTCTTTGGAGGAACTCATGAAAGAATTGGCAGGGTGTCACGCCCTCCTCACGAACGATACCGGCACGATGCACCTTGCAGATTTCCTTGGAGTCCCGCTCGTGGCCCTGTTCGGATCGACCGAACCCCGGCTCACCGGCCCCAAAAACGCGACGTCCATCGTCCTGCGCCATCAGGTCGAATGCAGCCCCTGCTACCTTCGCGAATGCCCCCTGGATTTTCGTTGCATGAAATCCCTCAGCCCGGAACTCGCAGGAAACGCGCTTCTAGGCTTGATTGACGGCTCCAATCAACGCATAGTCCCGCGCCCGTCCCAATATTAATAACACCAAACGACGGACACCAATCCAATGAACCATATCCGAAATATTGCCATCATCGCCCACGTTGACCATGGGAAAACAACCCTCGTGGACCAACTTCTCAAACAGGCGGGCACCTTCCGCGCAAATCAGAAAACCGACGAACGAATGATGGATTCGATGGACCTTGAAAAAGAAAAAGGCATCACCATCCGCGCAAAAAATGCCGCTTTCCGATGGAACGATTACCACATCAACATCGTGGACACTCCGGGTCATGCCGACTTCGGTGGTGAGGTCGAGCGCATCATGCGCATGGTGGACGGCGTGCTTCTGGTCGTGGATGCCCACGACGGCCCCCAAGCCCAGACCAAATTTGTGCTTCGCAAGGCCATGGAAAACGGTCTCAAACCCATCGTCGTCATCAACAAAATTGATCGCGAGAATGCCCGCCCGCACAAGGTCCTCGACATGGTCTTTGAATTGTTTCTCGAACTCAATGCCACGGATGAGCAACTCGATTTCCCCCATATCTACGCAAGCGCCAAAGCCGGTTTTGCCAAACGCGAGCTCGTGGATCCCAGCGAAACCATGGTCCCTCTCTACGAGGCGATTGCATGGCATATCCCCGCTCCCAAAAAAGCGGATGTGGACTATTTCCAAATGCTGGTCTCCAACCTCGACTACAGCGATTACCTCGGGCGTATCGCCTACGGCCGCATCATCAGCGGCTCAGTAAAACTCGGTCAAAGCATCGTCTGTATCCACAAAGACGGCAAAAAAGAACGAGGCAATGTGACGTCGATCTTCAGTCACGAAGGCCTCGAAAAAATTCAAATCCCGGAAGCCTTTGAAGGGGACATCCTCGGCCTTGCCGGATTTGAAGACGTGTTCATCGGAGAAACCCTCGTGGACACCGAGGACCGCGAGGCCCTTCCCTTCATCGACAACGATCCTCCAACCATCGCAATGAAAATTTGCGTGAACGACTCGCCCCTCGCAGGCCGGGAAGGAAAACTCCTCACCGCCCGCCAAATCAGGGACCGCCTCATCCGCGAAACCCGCACGAATGTTTCCATCATCGTCGGTGAAACAGAAATCGCGGGTCACTTTGATGTCAAAGCTCGCGGCGAAATGCAGATTGCCGTGTTGGTCGAACAAATGCGCCGCGAAGGCTTCGAGATTTTGGTGTCCCGACCAGAGGTCATTTTCCAAAAAACCGAAGATGGCAGCCTGTTGGAACCCATCGAGACTTTGTATGTGGACGTTCCTCCCGACAACCTTGGAGACATCCTTCAATCTTTGGCAGGCCGCAAAGCGGAAATTCACAGCATGGAGCACAACCCGCACAGCGTGCTCGTTGAGGCCACGATCCCGACACGCGGGCTCATCGGTTTTGAAACCGATCTGGTCAACGTCACGAAGGGTCATGGCACTGCCAGTCACCTCTTCAAAGAATATGGCCCCCACAAAGGAGATATTCCAAGCCGCGGAAAAGGCGTGCTCATCAGCATGGAAACCGGCACCAGCATGGCCTATGCCTTGGACTCAATCCAGGAACGCGGACGCCTGTTCATTGGGCCTCAGGAAGAAATTTATGAAGGCATGATTGTTGGCGAAAACGCCCGCCCGGACGACATGCCGGTCAATCCCTGCAAAGCCAAAAAGCTGACCAATATGCGGAGTCAGGGCGACGGCAAGGGCATTCAACTCGCGCCGCCGCTGGTCATGAGCCTCGAGCGCGCCCTCGAATACATCGCGCCGGACGAATACGTTGAAGCCACGCCAAAATCCCTGCGCCTCCGTAAAAAGCTCCTCGACGCCAACGCCCGCAAACGCGCCGGAGGCAAAGGCTGAGTCGCCTCCCAGGAGAATAAGTCCGCGAGTTATGAGTGATTCTGCGGTTCCGGTGCGCGGGAATGTCGTTCGGGAATTGGCAAAAGGTTGGGCGGTCCTGACAAGCAGGACCCTCCAAAGGAGCCCTGTTTTGCAGGCTCGCCAGCAACCCTGAGGCGTAGCTACTGCGGGCTGGCCCGCCC
>JBGSVX010000188.1:0-3151 GCA_041752795.1 Terrimicrobiaceae bacterium | reverse complement strand
CTGTTTGATCTGAAGGAATATCACTGTCATTTCCGGCATTCCAAAAATGGGTCTGATCCCTGCGAGGCCACGGTCAAATTGCAGGTGGATGGGGTCGCCGAATACACGGTGGAGGAGGGGGATGGCCCCGTGAATGCCCTGGATGCAGCCCTTCGCAAGGCCCTGAGGCCATTTTATTCGTGGATCGATGAGATCAGTCTCGCTGACTACAAAGTGCGCATCGTGGATGGTACGCGCGGAACCGCCGCACGCACCCGCGTCCTTATAGTTTCAACTTCAGGCAATGCCACTTGGGGAACAGTCGGCGTCTCGGATAACATCATCCAAGCCAGTTGGCTGGCTCTCGTGGACAGCTTCGAATATTACCGAAACGCCAGACAAAAAGCCTGACCCGAAAATCCTGCTGGAACAATGCAGGAGATCAGGTGAAAATATTTCCGTCATGCCAAAACTCGACCCTGCACTGCACCAAACGAAGAAGCCCGATTGGATCAAGGTGCGATTGCCATCAAATCCCGTTTTCTTTTCCACGAAGGCGTTGGTTTCTGATCTGAAATTGCACACCGTGTGTGAAAGTGCCCAGTGCCCGAATCGCTGGGAGTGCTGGAGTGGGGGCACGGCCACCTTTATGATTGCGGGGGACCGCTGCACGCGCGCCTGCGGGTTTTGTGCGGTGGATACGGCGAAGCCTTTCCCTTTGGAGGATGATGAACCGGACCGGGTTGCCGAGGGTGTCTTGCGCTTGGGGCTCAAACATGTGGTGATCACCGCCGTGGCGAGGGATGATGTGAAGGATGGCGGCGCACTTCACTTTGCAAAAACCATCCAAGCGGTCCGCGCTGCGAAACCGGAAATCATCATCGAAGTCCTCGTTCCGGATTTTAACGGGAAGGACGATTCTCTGAAAATCGTGCTGGATGCCCGCCCGAATGTTTTCAATCACAACTTGGAAACGGTTGAGCGACTGACCCCAGTGGTTCGGTCACGCGCCAAATACCGGCTTTCTCTCGCATTCCTCAAGCGGGCTGCCGAGCTGTCGGATGGGATCGTTACCAAGAGCGGACTGATGCTCGGCCTTGGGGAAACCGAGATGGAAATTTTTCAAGCAATGGATGACCTGCGGGAAGCCGGGGTGGGGGTCCTGACCATGGGTCAGTATCTGCGTCCCACGCCGAATCACCTTCCGGTGGTTGAATACATCCGGCCGGAGACGTTTGCCCTTTATGGTGACATTGCGAGAAACAAGGGCTTTCAGCATGTGGCAAGCGGCCCGTTGGTTCGCAGTTCGTATCACGCTGATGATTTCAACCCGGTCGCTATCCCAACTGCCAACGGGTAGTTTTCTTTTTGTTAAATGAGGTGGCCCTGCTGGTACCGCCAAGTTTTGTGGTGCGCTTTGGTGTGGGCGGTATTTTTTGTTTTGGCTCAGTCCGTTCGAGCGGTCGAGTGGGAAGTTAGGCGGTTTGAAGGCCGCGATTACGTGCCTCTGACCCAAGTGGGAGAGTTTTACGGTCTCCCACGGGTTTCGACTCAGAACCCCAACACGGTGGCCTTCGCGGAATCCGATCGCTCGATCACGTTCACCAAAAACAACCGGGAGGTTATGATTAACCGGCTCAGGCACTGGCTGTCATTTCCTGTGATCGAGCGGGACTCGAACGTCTGGATTGCTCGTCTGGATCTCTCCAAAACGATTGAACCCGCATTGCGACCTCAGTTTGTGCCAGGCATCAAAAAGCCCATGCGGGTCATTCTGGATGCGGGTCATGGCGGACCCGACAAGGGCGCCATCAGCGTTTATCAATACGAAAAAAACTTCACGCTCGATATGGTTCGCCGCGTTCGCAACGAACTGACCTCGGCCGGGGTGTTGGTCGAACTGACCCGCAACTCAGATGTTTTCATTGAATTGCAGGACCGGGCCGCATTTGCCAATGACCGGCCGGACGCCATTTTTGTGAGTCTGCATTTTAATGCGGCAGCAAATCGGGCCGCGCAGGGATTTGAAATCTTTTGTATTACTCCCCGCGGTGCCCCCTCCACGGAATACGAGGAACTGCTGGTGCGGGACATGGTCAAAGAGCATGGCAATGAATCGGAAGTCCAGAGTTACGTGCTTGCGAAGTCCATTTATCACGCCATGCATGGTCATTCCAGCATGATGGATCGCGGCATCAAACGCTCGCGTTTTGCTGTGTTACGGCTCACCAAAATCCCGGCGGTGTTGGTCGAAGGCGGGTTTTTATCCAACCCTGTGGACGCCCGCCGGATCGCCTCGCCGGACTGGAGAACCCGCTACGCAAAATCCATTGCCGCCGGCATCCTCGCCTACCTGCGCCTGGCAGAAACCCGTAAGGCTCCACCGCTGGTGTCCGACTACCGGCGTCAGGGAGAAGTTTCCATTCCCCGGTCGCTGACCTCACCCTCAAAATCGTCAACCCCGCCACCTTCGGTGAGTCTGCGGTCGCTGCCAGAAGAATCACCTGCTCCCAACCCACAAACCACACCGGAGACCCCAAACAATCCAGCTCCATAAGTTATACCACCTCTTCGAGTGTTTTGGATTTCATTGGCTGGAAGCCAATGCCACGTGGCATCGGCATCCTGCCGATGTTCTTGGTCCACTTTTTTCCAAGAGATGGTATTATTCTGATTGGGTGTGGACGGTGGGACAACACCCCAGTGTGATTTGCCACGCAGGGGCTATCTTGGGGCAACTATGAAACCCCAAGCTCTCCTTCTCGTGGTCCTGCTGACATCTTCACCTCTGTGGTCGCAAGACACCGATTTGAGCGGGCCGATTCCGGTGTTGGTGGCACCCCGCACTTTGAATTCGGCGGAATTGGCTGAACTTCTTGGCCCCATTGCGCTCTACCCGGATGCTCTCGTTGCCATCATCTTGCCCGCGTCTACCGTGCCCTCGGATGTGGTTCTTGGTGCTCGCTACCTTCGTGCAAAAAACGATCCTGATCAGGTCGCGAACCAACCATGGGATGAAAGCGTGCGGTCCCTTGTTCGTTACCCGGATGTTCTGACATGGATGGATGAGAATCTCGAGTGGACAGCTTCAGTTGGAGAAGCCTTCGTTGAACAGCCGGCTGATGTGATGAACGCGATTCAGGCTCTCCGTGCCAAGGCCCAAGCTGCTGGC
>JBGSVX010000187.1:0-6717 GCA_041752795.1 Terrimicrobiaceae bacterium | reverse complement strand
ACGTTGGGAAGAGAATAAAACGGCGAGTCATTATCGGGAGGCTCCGGCCAGGTCACATCCAGGATCGCCGTCAAATCCGGGCGGGATGCCAGCACCTCGCAGAGTTCCGGCTCGTTGATCACCGCGCCCCGTGAGGTATTGATCAAAGTGGCTCCCTGTTTCATTGAGGAGACCAACCTGCCATTGATGAGTCCCTCGGTTTCCGGGAGCCATGGGGTGTGTATGCTCACAACATCCGAAACGGAAAAAATTTCCTCAAGAGACAGCAGGCTCACCCCAAGGTCCTGGGCGATTTCCGGGTCGGCAAAGGGATCATGTGCCAGCAAATTGAGTTCGTATGATCCCAATCGTTTGGCAACCAGCTTGCCGATCGCTCCAAGGGACACGATGCCAACTTTTGATCGATAGGCGCCGGCAACTTCCAATGGTCGATCATTCGTACGGGTTTCCTTGGCCAGTCGGGCGTAGGACCAAAATCGCTTGAGGCTGAGAAGAATTGTTGCCACCGAATACTCGGCGACCGGAACCGCATTGGCGGCCCAGGCACTTGCAACAAGCACGCCTCTCTCATAGGCCTGCGGCGTCGCAAAGCCTTTCACACTTCCGGCTGCATAAAAGACCGCCTTCAAATTTGGTGCCGCTTTCAAAAAGTTATCGTCCAAAGCCGGCATGCCCCATGTTGCAAAAATGATGTCTGCCCCGCTGAGCGGCCCGTCCTGTTTTTGCCACTCGTTGCCTCCGATGTGCTCACACAAAACTTTGCACTGACTGGCAATTTCCGATCTCAGATCACTCGGGTAGGCGAGTTCAAGCAAGGGCTTGATTCCAAGGAAAACACATTGATTCATTTGGAATATTTTACCGTCCGTCCTTGATCGTGGCGAGGAGAAATCAGATTAGAGAACGTTCGACTCGCGCTGCGGAGTCGTTCAAAGTGCATTGTTTAATCCAATGAAAACACGAGTGATCCCTGCCCGCGGTCGGTGCCATGACCCCTCCTATTTGATTGCAAGGTGGCGCAAAATTTCGCGAAAAGCCGGACTGCAGATGGAGGTGTTTTGTCATGCCGACGGCATGGACCTCCATTGCATTCGGAACCCATCGGCTCCTGAGTCGGCAGCCTCTTTATATCTCTCTGCAGGCATTCATGGGGATGAGCCGGCTGCGACCGAGGCACTTGTCGAGTGGGCGGAATCGGCCATGGATTTTCTTAAAACATCGAAAGTGTTGATTTTTCCCTGCTTGAATCCCTGGGGGCTTCAATGGAATTGCCGTTTGGATGCCGGGGGACGCGATCTCAACCGTCAGTATCACTCAAATCGTCTTCCAAGAATTGCTGCTCAGAAACGGCTCATCAGCAAACATGGACCCTTTGACTTGGGAATTGCCTTGCATGAAGACTACGACGCCTGCGGGGTGTATCTTTACGAAATTCAGAGTGCCAAACCATTTCTTGGCGAACGAATCCTTGCTGCGGCCTCTCGCCACATTCTCCTCGAACCCCGCACGACTGTGGAAGGAAGCAGGTGCCGGAATGGCCTCATCCGTAGAAAAATCGATGGGGCCGAAATGCCGGAACATCCGGAAGCCTTCTTCCTGCATTTTGGTCAGTCCTCCCGCACCTTCACATTGGAAACCCCCTCGGAGTTTTCCATTCATGATCGGGTGAAGGCCCAAATCGCGGCATTGCGGGTGCTCGAAGATTTTGTCAGAACTGGGAAATGACGAACTCCTTGGATGAAACTCAGAGAGCGGCCCGTGATCAGTTCGAAAGCCGGAGCACGAGTTACGGTAAATCGCATATTCTTGCGGACGTTGCAGATGTTGGGGCGGCGCTTGATGCGTTGACGTTTCCGAAGGCGGGGCGTGGGCTGGATGTGGCAACCGGTGGTGGTCACACGGCGGCTTATTTGAGTGGCCGCGGGCTGGAAGTTACCGCCTCGGATATTGCGCCATCCATGGTCGATAATGCAGTAAAACTCGCCGCCGAACGCGGTTTTACAATTACGGGAGCGGTCCACACTGCGGAGATCCTCCCCTATGAGGACAGTTCCTTTTGTGTGGTGAGTTGTCGGGTTGCAGCCCACCACTTCAGCAGCCCTCCGGCCTTTGTGAAGGAAGTCTCCAGAGTTCTGGAACCAGGTGGCTGGTTTTTGCTTATTGATGGAAGCATTCCCGATGATGAGCCGGAAGCAAGGCAATGGATCCATGACGTTGAAAAGCTCCGCGACCCGAGTCATGGTGCATTTTTGACCCCCGGGGATTGGCGACAATTGATTGAAGCTTCCGGGATGGAGGTTATTCGCTGTGAGACGACTCCTTTCAAGCAACCCGATCTGGAGTGGTATTTCGAGACGGCGGCCACTTCACCCGAAAATCGGGAAGCCGTCCGTGAACTTATTGAAAAGGCCCCGGATTCTGCCCTGCAGGTTTTCCAGATTGAGCGTGAGGGGGAGCGCATTGTGTGGTGGTGGCCACGGCTGACCCTTCTGGCAAAAAAGCCCGGCAACCTGAATTTGCCATGAGGCCGTGCTTGCATCCCGGCGAGTTGCTCGCGCATTGTTATTGAAATGACCATAGAATTTCTTGCCTGCGAAACACCGCGCGACCGGCTCCGGTTTGAACGATTTCCCGAGCGGCTCCACGCCGGAGATCCAGTCTTTACTCCGCCATTCCCGGGCTCCATCGCTAAAATTCTCGCGCCGGACTCTGCCTTCCACAAGCGACATGGGAAAATTTTCCCTTTCCTTGCACTCCGGAATGGAGTTCCTGTCGGGCGCATTGCCGCCATTATCAACCACTCCCACAATTCGTATCACAAAGACCAAACCGGCTTCTTCGGGTTTTTTGATTGTGAAAACAATGTGGATACCGCCCGTGCGCTTTTTGAAAAAGCCGAGTCCGTCCTGCGGGACGCGGGGATGACCGCACTTCGAGGACCTTACAATCCGAGCGTCAATGATGAATGTGGCCTGCTCGTCTGGGGCTTCGATCAGCCAACCTGTGTCGGCCTCACATGGAATCCTTCGTATTACGAAAATCTTGTTCTTAAAAATGGATTTGATCGCAAAATGTCGAGTCATGGGTTCGACCTTCCGCTCCACCGGTTGGAGGGCCCGTCCCGGTTGAGGCCACTTGCCGAGCGTGTCGCCAAGCGCACAAAAGCCCGGCTTCGCGCGATTGACATGAAAAATCTCGCGCGGGATTTGGATATTGTGCAGGAAGTTTATAATGCGACCTTGGAGCGCAATTGGGGATTTGTCCCGATTGCCAAGGAGGATATGGATTCTGCTGCGGATGAGTTTCGAGCCATCGCCTATCCGCCGATGATGATGATTGTTGAGCAGGACGGGGTGAATGCAGGCGTTGCCCTCACAATCCCGAATATTAATGAACACCTCCGGGTCATCAAAAAGACCCCGTGGATTTTGCGGCCTCTGCATTTTCTCTATTTGCTGAAAACCCGGAGACCACTCACCGGCCGTCAGATCGTGTATGGCCTTGCACCCCGGTTCCGAAAGAATGGTCTGCATGCTTGGTTAACTTACCAACATTTTATGGAAGCCAAAGTCCACCTGCGCCATGCCGAACTCGGTTGGATCCAAGAAACCAACACCGAGGTTATGGAGCTTTCCGATCTCATTGGCGGAGAGAAAATTCACAAATGGGATATTTACGAAAGACCGATTCAGCTTCCTACGCCATGAGATACCTCCTGCTGATTTTCCTGCTTTGCCAAACGGCTTTTGCCGGGCCGTTGCGCATTGGCATTCACGACTTGCCGCCGTTTGCCATGCGAGACAGTGATGGCAATTGGGTCGGCCTGAGCGTGGACCTTTGGACTGCTGTGGCGGAAAAAGCCAATCTCGAATATGAGTTTGTCGAAGTTTCATTTGAGCGGCTGGTTCCCGAACTGGAGGCCGGACGTTTAGACGCCGCCGTTGGTGAGTTATCGATCACTACCGAACTTGAAGGTCGCATCGACTTCTCTCAACCCTTTCTCACTACCTCCCTCGGAGCCGCCGTTTCCTCCCGCTATTGGAAAACTGACTGGCTTGCGGCCTTTCGCGATTTTTTTTCATGGGATCTCGCCAAGATTTTTCTTGGCATCCTCGGTGCTTTGCTCATCGCAAGCATCGCCGTCTGGTTTTTTGAACGAGGACATCCCTCCGGCCACTTCAACAAGAATTTTTTAGAAGGTGTTGGTTCCGGGCTGTGGTTTGCGGCTTCGACAATGACCTCGGTCGGGTATGGGGACAAAACCCCGTGCACGTTGCCCGGGCGGATCGTCGCCATTCTTTGGATGCTGGCCGGAGTTCTCATCCTGGCAGGGTTCATTGGCGTGGTGACCTCCAGTATTTCCGAGGCCCGTGTTCGTGCGACCGTGATGAACGCATCCGACGTTCTGAAACTCCACAATGGCAGCTTGGTCGGCGGGCCGGTGCAGTCCGTGCTAAGGAAAGAGGGCGTGCGCTGTGATGGTTTTGAAACGGCGGAGGAGGGGATTCGCGCCGTAGCGGATGGGCGTATCGAATCGTTCATCACCGATCATCTGACCCTTTCGTACATCCTTCTCCATTCAGCAACGCCCCGTGTTCGGCTCATGAGCCTGTCGATGTATCAGTTCTCAGTGGCCATTGCCTTTCCTGAGGGTAGCGCGCTCCGCGAAAAAACGGCGGTGCCCCTATTGGAAGTGATGGCCTCTCCGGAGTGGGCTGCGCGTTTGAAATATTGGTTGGGCTCGGAAGCGGCCCTTGGTTATCAAACCCGGGCGTTTGGCCAATGAATGTCTTGTTGACCGGAGCCACCGGATTCGTTGGGAGAAACTATCTGATTCGAGCCGTGGGGCGTCGGTGGAAAGTTTTTGCTCCGGTTCGGGACGCCAAAAAATTGCATGATCAAATCACGTCCGAAGGTTTGGATCCCTCGTTTGTTGAGGCACTTCCCGCCTCACCGGAGTTATGGCCCGGTCGCCTTTCCCTGGATGCTGCAATCCATTGTGCCGGGGCTCTTTTTGAGCGGTCCCTTGAGAGTTACCTTCGCACCAATGTCGCATGGACCCAATCGGTTTTGGCGATGCTTCCTGCCGGGTGTCCGACGATTGTGCTTTCTTCTCAATCCGCAGGCGGCCCGACTCCCGCTGGCAAATCCGCCCGTTCCGAGTCTGATGCTGATGACCCCGTGAGCGAATATGGGGAATCCAAACTCCGCATGGAGCGCGCCATTTTCCGGTCGGGCCGCCGTCGCACGGTCATACTGAGGCCACCCATGATTTTAGGTCCCCGGGATTCTGCACAACTTCAACTTTTTGAAATGACCCAAGGACCCCTTCGAACCAAGCCGGGATTCAAAAAGAAGGCCTACAGTTTCATAGCGTGTGAGGATTTGTTGAACGCATTGGATGCCGCCATGGAGCACACCACTGCGCTGGCCGGGCGCACGTTTTTTGTGGCCTCCCCGCAGGTTTTCTCCGACATCGACTTGCTGAATGCCTCGGCAGCCTGCCTTCCGTCGCGGGGGATGAACATGCCCGTTCCCCACGCTACAATCCGGATTGTCTCGGCGGTTGTGGATGCTTTCCCGGCCCTGCGCGCAAAGCTCCCCAGCCTTGGCCGGGACAGGGTTCGTGAAATTCTTCAAGACAGGTGGGTGGTCGATGCCTCCAGATTTTGTGGGGAGACCGGGTGGCAGGCCTCCAAGTCCCTTGCTCTCACTCTGGAAGAAGCCTGCACTTACTACCGCTCCACAGGCCTCTTGAAATGACTCCTTCCCGGCACCATCGCAAACTTGGTGCATGGATTGCCGGGCTGATCGTTGCGGCCTTGGTCACGCTTTGGATTTCCCGTCAGTTTTTTCGCTCTTCCATGCCGCCATCCCCGCGCACAGTGACGGAAGTTATTCGCTGGCTCGAACCCTCGGCAGGCCAGCGACTGAAACAAAAATTCCGGTCAGCCGGCGTGAGTTTTCCTCCAGACCGCCTCCAACTGGTGGCCTTCAAACGCGAGAGAATTGTGGAAGTCTATGCCGGTTCGGGTAACGCTCCTCTTAGGTTGGTTTGTCGCTATAAAATCCATGGAGCCAGCGGCACCGAGGGACCGAAATTGCAGGAGGGGGACCGTCAGGTTCCAGAGGGCCGCTACGCCATCGAACTGCTGAATCCCAACAGCAAATTCCACCTCTCACTCCGGGTCAATTACCCATCTGCTCAAGACCTTCTCCGGGCCGGGGGCGATGGTCGGGACATGAGCAATCTCGGAGGAGATATCATGATTCACGGCGGATCCGCTTCAGCAGGATGTCTTGCCATGGGGGATCCTGCCATTGAAGAAATTTTTTTCCTTGCTGGGAATGTCCCGTTGAACCACCTCCAATTGCTCATTGCTCCCTGTGACCTTCGAATCCACAAAGCAGAAGTTCCTGATTCCGCGTGGGGGTGGACCGCTGACCTTCACGATGAAATTCTTCAGGAATTGCATGCCCTTCCGCAAAGCCCTGCTGCGGTTACCCCCCGGTAAGCCAGAGCACAAGAAATAAAACCGGCGCGCAGAGCACGGTGCTTGCCGCAATCGTCCCCGAGGCCAGCAATTCATCCCCGCCCATTTTGGCAGCCATCACATAAGCCGTGGCGGCCGTCGGACTCGCCGCAAGCACCATAGCCGTTCGCAAATCCGCTCCCTGCAAACCAACCGCTCCCGCCAAAAACCAGACGACCAAAGG
>JBGSVX010000186.1:0-2272 GCA_041752795.1 Terrimicrobiaceae bacterium | reverse complement strand
TCCGTTGTTTGGGATTCTTTGATGCAGGTTTGGCCGACCTCAGGGGTCAGCCATCCCAATTCCACAAAAATTTCGGTGACTTGTCGTGCGTCCATTGGGTCTCCTAATCGGCGTCGCTCATGGTGGTGGTGATGACCTCCTCGGCAGTTGTCGTTCCTGCGAGCACTTTGCGAACTCCGTCTTCGCGGAGGGTGCGCATGCCCAACTCGCGGGCCCGAGCGCGCAATTGAATCGTGGTGGCACTGTTGTTGACCATGTGACGGACTTCATCATCCACCGTGAACAATTCAAAGATGCCCATTCGGCCTTTGAAGCCCTTGCCTCGGCACACTTCACAGCCAACCGGCTTCATGATTGTGGCTTCGGAAACCTGACGCAGTTCGATGTTGAGTGCCTTCGCTTCGTATTCCGTGAGTTCCGATGGTTCGCGGCATTTTTGACACAGCTTGCGAACCAATCGTTGGGCCAGCACGGCCCGTACGGAGCTGGAAACCAGGAAGGGTTTGATTCCAATATCCACCAAACGGGCCACGGCGCTGGGGGCATCGTTGGTGTGTAGCGTGGAAAGCACCAAGTGGCCGGTCAGCGACGCGTTGATGGCAATGCTCGCTGTCTCCATGTCCCGAATCTCACCAATCATGATGATGTTTGGAGCCTGACGCAGAATTGAGCGCAGGGCCGCTGGAAAACTCATTCCGATGTCCGAATTGACGGGAACCTGATTGATCCCGCTCAGTTGGTATTCGACCGGCTCCTCGACCGTGATGATTTTCCGGTCGGGCTTGTTCATGTAGTGCAAACACGCATACAGCGTGGTGGTCTTTCCAGAACCGGTTGGCCCGGTCACCAGCAGGATTCCGTCCGGGAGATTTACCAAACGTTCAAACTTGGCCTGATCATCACTGAGAAATCCAAGGTCCGGCAGACCGAGCATGAGAGCCGTCTTGTCCAGAATACGCATGACGATGCTTTCCCCGCAGACGGTTGGGATACTGGAAACCCGGAGATCAATGGCCTTCTGGCCAAGTTTGACCTGGATGCGTCCATCCTGCGGCAGGCGCTTTTCCGCGATGCTCATCGAGCCGGACATGATTTTCAGGCGGCTGATGATTGCCGAGTGCAACTTCTTGGGGGGAGCCGGCATTTCCTGAAGCACACCGTCAATCCGGAAACGAACGCGGAACTTTTTCTCAAGCGGTTCCAGATGAATGTCACTCGCGCGGTTGTTGTAAGCTTCCAACAACATCATCGAAACCATTTTGATGATCGGGGCATCACCTTCCGTGGTCTCCCCTTCACCCCCCTCGGTGAGAATCATTTCTCCATCGGAACCGTCTTTGGCTCCATCCCCGGTGCCATAAAAATCTGCAATGGCCTTTTCGATGGCGGCCGGGGTCGCGCACACAAACTCAGTGTCGCGGTTCAGGACGAAGGAAAGATTGTCAATGGCGTCAATGTCCATCGGGTCACTGATCGCAACCACCAACGTGCCATCGCGGAGATGAATCGGCACCGCCCGGTATCGGCGCGCATTGTCAAGGGTCATGGTCTCCACAATGTCCGGCGATGGCACCACGGTCGCGAGGTCAATGAACTCCATGCCATTTTGCGCAGCGAGAGTTCTGGAGATGTCCTCTTGGGTGATGAAGCCATCCTCCACGAGAAGTTTTAAAATCCCGGCACCCTGGGCCCGCTCCCTGGCATCCAAGACCTGTGTGCGCGTAACCAGGCCAACATCTTGGAGAATTTCGACAATGTAATCTTCGTTGGGTGTCACAGGAGGAATCTTCGCTGAGAAACGATTAGGGGACACAACAGCCAAAGTCAACGCACGTCGTCCAAAATTTGTGGGAAGTGGAAAAGGGATTTCGGAATGGTGCTTCCCCTTTGTTGGATTGCCGGGTATAATCCCCGGCCTTTATGGGAAATACATCGTTTGGGGAACTCGGCTTGTCGCCGGAGCTGTTAAAAGCCGTGGAATCTTTGGGTTTTGAGGAGGCGTCACCGATTCAGGCTGCGGCGATTCCAGTGATGATGTCCGGTCGGGATGTCGTCGGCCAATCTCAAACCGGCTCCGGAAAAACCGCAGCTTTTGCGATTCCGGCCATCGAAAAAATTGATGCGGAGGACACGAGCGTTCAGGTTCTGATCCTGTGTCCAACACGCGAGTTGGCGACTCAGGTCGCTGCCGAAGTCCACAAACTCACGAGCTTCAAACGCGGCATTCACTCGGTTCCCATCTACGGAGGCGCCTCATACGACCGTCAGTTTT
>JBGSVX010000185.1:0-1856 GCA_041752795.1 Terrimicrobiaceae bacterium | reverse complement strand
CCAGGTCGTCTTTCGTCCGGAGGAATATCCGGACGTGGCCGCCGCAGCTCACTCCCTCCGCTCCGAGGATGTGATCAAAATCTCCGGATTGGTCAGCCCACGTTTGGCTGGCACCGAAAATCCCAAGCTCGCCACCGGTGCCATCGAAGTGGTCGCCTCGGAACTCCATGTGCTTAACAAGGCCGACGTGCTCCCATTTCAGATGGATGCCGACCATGTCCACGAAGACCTCCGCTTGGAATACCGGTATTTGGACTTGCGACGCCAGGTGATGACCTCTTCCCTGAAGAGCCGTCACCGGGTTCTCAAAGCCACCCGGGATTATTTTGATGAGCAGGGATTCTGGGAAATCGAAACGCCCATCCTTTCCAAGAGCACCCCGGAAGGCGCACGAGAATTCCTCGTGCCCAGCCGCCTGCTGCCTGGCAACTTCTACGCACTCTCCCAATCTCCCCAGCAATACAAACAACTCCTCATGGTCGGAGGCATTGAAAAATATTTTCAAATTGCCCGCTGCTTCCGTGATGAAGACCCGCGTTCAGACCGCCTCACCGAACTGACCCAAATCGATGTGGAGGCCTCCTTCATTCAGCCGGAGGACATTTACAACCTTGTCGAAGGTCTTCTTGCTGCTGTCTTCAAGGCCACCCGCGGAATCGATATCCCGCTTCCCTTTGACCGACTGACCTATCACGAAGCGATGGACCGCTTCGGAATTGATAAACCCGACCGCCGCTTCGGCATGGAACTCGTCGATCTCGGCGACATCTTCAAAGAAAGTTCCTTAAAAGTCTTTCGTGGTGCCCTCGACGCTGGCGGTGTCGTCAAAGCGATCAACGCCAAAAAATTTGCTTCCATCACAACCGGTCAAATCGAGGCCCTCACCGACCTCGCAAAACGAACCGGTGCCAAGGGACTCGCATTCATCAAAGTCGAAAATGGCGAATGGAAATCACCCATCGTCAAATTTTTTACTGACGCCGAAAAAGCCGCTCTGACGACCCGTCTTGCCATCGAAGAAGGCGACCTCATTCTCTTCGGAGCCGACACCTGGGACACAGCCTGTACGACCCTCGGACGCATCCGCCTCCAGGTCGCCGAAATCCTCAAACTCGTTACCGACCCCGACGAACTCAATTTCCTGTGGGTCGTGGATTTCCCCCTCCTCGCATGGAGCCAGGAAGACCAAAAATGGAATGCCGTCCACCATCCTTTCACCCGCCCCAAAGCCGAAGACGTTCCTCTCATGGAATCCGGCGACTATGGAAAAATCCGGGCAGATGCCTACGATGTCGTCCTCAACGGCGTGGAAATCGGCGGCGGAAGCATCCGAATCCACGAACGCGAACTCCAGGAAAAACTCTTCGGCGTTCTCGGCATCTCGGAAGAAAAACAACAGGAACTTTTCCCCCACCTCCTCAAAGCCTTCCGCTTTGGAGCCCCCCCGCACGGCGGAGTCGCCCTCGGCGTGGACCGCCTCGTCATGCTCATCTGCAACACGTCCAATATCCGTGACGTCGTGGCCTTCCCAAAAAATAGTCATGGCCATGACCTCATGATGGCTTCCCCAACCCCCGTCGAACCCAAACAACTCCGCGAATTGGGCCTGCAAATCTCCGCCAAAAAATAAATCCCGCAATTGTCCTTGCGCTCCTCACCTCGCTAGGTTAGTTTCAAATTTCAATCGCGGGGTGGAGCAGCCCGGTAGCTCGTCAGGCTCATAACCTGAAGGTCGTAGGTTCAAATCCTACCCCCGCAACCACTTTCCCCACTCGGGGCAAAGTTCCCAAAAAGCCAAAACACCCAGCAAAATAGGGGTTCCGGCAAGACAATCGACAACAACGGAAAACAACGGA
>JBGSVX010000184.1:0-3032 GCA_041752795.1 Terrimicrobiaceae bacterium | reverse complement strand
TCTCGCCCTTCTATTCCTTTCCTCAATCACTGCTGCCGTCGCCAGTGAGGGATGGTATCTCCTGCCCGAACCCAAATTTATGGCCAATGAGGTCGTGTGGCCGGTTCCCGGCAGTTTGCAGACCGTGGTGTTACCAGTTCGGATTCCTGAGCAGGACCCCGAGCCACTGACCCGAACACAAACCAAGGACTCTGCCCTCAGCCTCAGGGATATCCGGGCCTCGGCTCTTAAAAATGCCTCCGAATTTCTTGCGACCCTCAAGCCGCAGTTTGTTCGGAATGACCGCGGGGCAATCGTTTATGCCGTTCTGGAATCCTCTGATCCCAGACTGACCTCCTCTGTTTTTGCGCCGGAGTTCACGGAGACCTTCCTCGAAACCATCGGGCCGGATGCCCTGATTGCCATTCCGAACCGATCTCGAATTTATGTGTTTCCACGGTCTTCCGTGCCCGGCCCTCAGCTCTCGGAATTGGTTTTCATCGATTTCCACAACTCCAATTATCCAATCAGCCGGGAGGTTTTCGAAAGCAAAGACGGCGCGCTTCGTGCGGTGGGAACTTTAAGATAATTTTCCCGCTTCATTGCCGCCATGAAGTGTGGTAATAAAAAAGCATGGACTCACGAGTCGTAAAACCCCGGATCCCCGCCAGCCTCATTGTTGCCGTCTCCCTTGTCGGCCTCCTTGTTTTGGGCTTCATTATTTTTTCAACCACCGACCTGCTCTCCGGCCTGCGCGATGCCCGCAAAACCGGAACGGTGGTTTCCAAAGAATTCATCCCGGCGGCTCCCGGCGAGAAGCATATTTCCCTTGGACGTGATGGAAAAATCAATGCCTCCCAAGTCGAAGGCGAGTTTATTCTGACCGTGGAAGTGCCCCAGCCAGACGGATCCAAACGCCCATTCAAAGTCTGGATGCCCGACCGGGCCCAGTTTGATGCCATTCAAGTGGGGGATGCGTTTGATGTGGGACCAAGGCTCGTGAAGTGAGCGGGCCAGAGTTCAAGATATTGTGCTTTTCTCCGGTTCATGGATCGGCTTGTATAAGAATATCTCATGCAAAATCCTCGCTATAAAAGAGTCGTATTAAAATTAAGTGGTGAGGCGCTTCGCGAAAAAGGAAGTCGTGACAACATCTCGCCACAAATTGTCCAAGCAATTGCGCGTCAGATTTCTGAAGTGCGGGACATGGGAATCGAGTTGGCGGTGGTGATTGGCGGCGGAAATATTTGGCGGGGACTGGCTGCATCGCATCGCGGCATGAATCGCACCACGGCGGATTATATGGGGATGTTGGCCACGGTGATCAACGGGCTTGCGCTGATGAGTGCTTTGGAAAGCGAAGGCGTGAGCGTGCGTGTGCAAACGGCCATCGAAATGCACAATGTGGCCGAGCCTTTCATTTTACGGCGTGCGATCCGGCATCTCGAGTTGGGACATGTTGTTGTTTTTGTCGCTGGAACCGGAAACCCATTTTTCTCCACGGACACAACGGCCGCATTGCGTGCGAACGAAATCGGGGCCGAGGTGATTCTCAAAGCCACGAAGGTTGATGGAATTTATGATTCCGATCCGATGATAAATCCCGAGGCCGTCAAATTCGATCACATCACGTATTCCGAGGCCCTCGCAAAAAGGCTTCAAGTGATGGATTCCACGGCTTTCAGTCTTTGCATGGACAACCGGATGCCAATCATCGTGTTTGATATGAATGACCCCGAAAACATCCGGCGGGTCCTCATGGGTGAAAAAGTTGGCACTCTCGTTTCTGAGCAGGCTTGATTTTCCTGTTCTCCAAAACAATTTTCCGGATAGAAAAGAGCATATGAGTCTAGAGGAATCCCTTTTTGCTGCCGAAGAGAGTATGGATAAAGCCGTGGAGTTTATGACCCACGAGTTTTCCGCGATCCGCACCGGCAAAGCCTCGCCGGCCTTGATTGATGGATTGGATGTCGAGGCCTACGGAACGAACATGAAGCTCAAACAGCTGGCCGTGATTTCCGCTCCCGAGCCCAGATTGCTTGTGATTCAACCCTTTGATGCCTCGACAGTGCGCGACATCGAGCGGGCCATCCATGAATCAAAAATTGGGATTTCCCCGGTGGTTGATGGCAAAGTGATCCGGATTCCCATTCCGGAATTGTCCGAGGAACGTCGCAAGGACCTTGCCAAAACCGTCAAATCCCTCGCCGAAGAAGCGCGCGTGCGTGTGCGGTCCTGCCGTCGTGACGCGATGGATGCCGCGAAAAAATTCCAAAAAGAAGGCGATATCACCGAAGATGACCTTCGTGTGGCGGAGACCGATATCCAAAAGCTCACCGACAAATACGTGGCTTCTATCGACAAACATGTCGAATCCAAGGAAGCTGAACTCATGAAAATCTGATGAAATACCTCACTCCACTCCTCGCACTTTTTTTGATCCTTTCCAGCGGGTCCTCGCCCGCACTCGTTGCCAACCGCGCCCCGGATATCCTCTGGATCAACTCCGCTGGAAAAACCGGAAATCTCTCCGCATTTAAGGGCCAGCCGGTTGTTCTTCTGATTGCGCCCTCCCCGGACTCACGCGCCTTTCGTTCGCAACTCAATCGCCTCAAAGGCATTTACGAGCGCATGGGATCACAGAAAGTGGTCTTTATTGCCGCATTCACCCAAGCCGGTGGCCGCGTGCCATCCAATATCCCCTTTGTCTTGGCGGCTGATGGCCCACGGGTCGGCTTTGATTTCAATTCCCAGGAACGTTTTGCCATCGCAATCATCGGACGCGACGGCAATCTCGACTACTTCACGAACCGCGTGTTGCCAGGTCAGAGAGTTTTCGACGTGATTGCCAATTCCTTTGTCACCCAAACCCTCATGCGCCGGCCCTGAGGGCACCGATTCATGTCTGTGCAGCTAGTGTAGTGTTTCAGAAATATCTACACAAAACGATGCGGGTGTGTATCCTTACCGCATGGCCAGACCGATCCGTGCGCTTGTAATCGATTCCGACCAAATGAATGGGCTCAAATCACTCACCGGGCGACGCTCCAGTC
>JBGSVX010000183.1:0-4211 GCA_041752795.1 Terrimicrobiaceae bacterium | reverse complement strand
CCTGAAGATTTGCCAGATTGTGGTCGAGGATGATCCGGGTTTCGTCGCTGTAAAACATGTGAGCCGTCTGGCTCTGCGCAAAAAAGCTCTCGAGGGGCGACTCAATCGTCCGCTCCCCGAGGTTCGTTACTCTCAAATCTTCCGGCTGAAGTTCCCGCTCATTCATCACAATGTCATATAGCAACCTCCGGGCCGCTCTGCACGAAGCTTCTACCGGTCAAGCACCGCGTTCCATTCTTCCACACGGTCTTTCATCTGGGTCAGCAACTCATCCGGGGAATCCAGAATCTCAATCCCCACAATTTTGTCGCCTTGAGCAATCGCATTCACGATGTCCTGCCCCTCGGTCACTTCCCCGAAAACCGTGTGTTTTCCGTCCAACCAGGCAGTCGGAACATGGGTAATAAAAAATTGGCTGCCATTGGTGCGCGGACCGGAATTGGCCATGGACAGAATCCCCGGCTTGGTGTGTTTCAATCCCGCCACAAATTCATCTTCAAATTTGTAACCCGGCCCCCCGCGCCCGGTCCCGGTGGGATCCCCGCCTTGAACCATAAAATCCGGAATCACCCGGTGAAATGGCACCGCATCATAAAATCCACGCTTCGCAAGATTGAGAAAATTGGCGGCTGTCACCGGGGTTTTGGATGCAAACACCGTGAGTGAGATGTCGCCTTTGCTGGTTTTGATGAGGATGCGGATATCATTCATAGAACATGCTTTGGTGAACTCCCCGACGCGCGATGTCACGGATAAAATTCCCTTCGTCGGATTTTTCACGAGTGAGGTGTCATGACAGAGGAATGGCGGGAAGGCATCGAAACTGTGGTTAACGGTCGCGCTGATTTCGGAGGAAATAGGTTCGGCATCACAGAAAGGCATCTATTTTTCGCTTGATTGCGAGATGATTGTAATCACTGTAATTACATTGTGAAAACCTACGAAATTTCTCTTGCCCGCATTGGGAATTCGCGGGGAATTCGGATTCCTGCCCACCTCATCCGTAAATATGGCTTTGAAGCGGGAATCCTCCTCGAAGACCGGGGAAATGTTGTCATGCTCACCTCTCAATCACCCCCCGAAACCAAACTTTCCTGGGAGGAAACAGCGAAGCAAATGGTCGATGCCAACGAGGACTGGTCGGATTGGGAAAGCACTCTGCCCGACGGAATGGAGGACATCCCATGGAAGAACGCTGAAGCGGTAACCCTGGCTGTGCGGGAAGACCCGCCGCAGAAACGCCGTGCCAAAAAACCTAAATCTCAATGAAACGATATGATCTCTATTGGTGCAGGTTTGATCCCACTGAAGGCAGCGAAATGGGAAAAACCCGCCCCTGCGTGATCGTGAGTCTCGATGCCCTGAACTGTGCCCTCCCAACAGTCGTTGTCTGCCCACTCACTTCAGCTCTGAGACCCAACTGGAAAACACGCCTGCAAATTACCTGCGCTGGAATGCCAGCCGACGTCTGCGCCGAGCAGATCCGCGCCATCAGCAAAAAGCGGCTTCAGGGAAAAATTGGTTCTCTTTCCAAAAAAGAGACCGAGTCCCTCCAAGAATTGTTGGGGGAAATGTATGGAAGCAAATGAATGACTTCATCACCCCCGCCCGAATTTTCTGTCAAGTTCCGCAAGGGAAAATTGGATGAGGGTTGGCTGACCGAACGGACCGGCGTAGGGGAGTTCGCAGGTGAGGAGGTCCTTCAGCAGTCCGGCGGCTTCGACCTCGGAGATGCTGCGTGATTGTGATGCAATCGAGCGGCAGACGGCACGGGCAACAACTTCGCGGAGGCCATGCCCCCTTGGCAGGCGGCCCGCCGCACGCAGGGTATCGGCAATTTCATGAAGCAATTGGGAGGGCTTACGATCTCCGGCCATGGCCGGAACGCCTTCAATTTTGAGGCTCAGACCTCCGAAAGGTTCAATCAAAAATCCGGCCTCTGCCAGGGGGGGGAGGTTTTCGGAGATCCACGCATGTTCGCGGGCGGGGAGTTCCAGGATCTCCGGAATGAGGAGGCGCTGACACGATGCGGAGCCGGATTCCATCTGGCTTAGCAGACGTTCAAACGTGACCCGCTCTCTCGCTGAGCGAACATCCATGAGCACGAGTCCTTCGGGCCCTTCCATGACAAAAATATGATCTCCCACACGCCCGAGCATTTGGAACGGGACGTCCTCTGCGGAGGAAGGCGGGGATGGTTGGTGGCCGGCATCCGGGGTTGGGACGTCCGGGGGGACTTCTGATTTGAAGGTGGCAGGCCTTACGACAGGCTCGATGGGTTCAACACGAGGAGGAAGAGGTGCCTTCGAACTTGGTTGACTCAGCAACTCCGGTTCCGAACGGCGGAAAACCGGGGCTTCCGTCCGTGGTGCAGTTGGCGAAATCGGGCTCGAAACCCGCAGGGCGGAGAGCGCGGCCCGCGCCGCATCGAAAATCCCGCGTCGAACAGAATCCGGCCGGGCAAATCGCACCAGGCGTTTTGCAGGATGCACATTGCTATCCACAAGTTGGGGATCCATTTCCAAATGCAGGACTGCGACTGGATGCTGACCCGGTGGCAGGACCCCGGCATACGCTTCGCGCAGGGGTTGGGCAATTTCCGGACAGGCGACCGGGCGTCCGTTGAGCACGACCCATTGTTGCAAGCGGTCCCGTCGGCCTTCTCCCGGCCTTGCCACAAATCCCGTGAGCTCAAAGCCGTCCCCCACGAAGGGTTGCAGGGCAACAAGGCGCTCCAAAAATGAGGCTCCAAACAAATCGCGGATCCGCACATCCCATGACCCCGCCGGAGGAACCGAAAACTGGACCCGACCGTCCCGGCGGCATTCGATGCCAACCCTGGCCGACGAAATCGCGACCCCCTGCATGACCTGCAAAATCTGTGCGGCCTCGGTCTCCTCTCCCCTCAGGAATTTTTTGCGCGCCGGCAAATTAAAAAACAGGTCCCGAGCCTCCACCAGCGTACCGGGAGGAGCACCCGCTTCTTTCACGGATTCCAGTTTTCCACCGCTGACAATAACCTCCGTGCCTGCGGAACTCCCCGGTTCGCGGGTCACCAAACGAAATCTCGAAACGCTGGCAATGCTTGGCAACGCCTCGCCACGAAATCCCATCGAGCGAACCGTTTGCAGATCGGATGCCTGACGGATCTTGCTCGTGGCATGACGCTCCAAACACAACACCGCATCGTCCGGAGCCATCCCGAACCCATCGTCCCGCACGGAAATCATCCGGCTTCCGCCTTTGGCATAATCCACCACAATGCGCGTGGCACCCGCATCCAAAGAATTTTCGGCAAGCTCCTTCACGATACTCGAAGGACGCTCCACGACTTCGCCGGCTGCCACCTGGCTCGCCGCTTCGTCGCTCAATATCCGGATTTTTCCCATGGATGGTTCTGCCATGCCTTCCGCCCGGCATCAAGTACAGGAAGAAGACAGGGCAAACGCATTAAAATTCTCCCACGGGACTCGCTGGTCCAGGGGGCACAGGCGTCCCGCCTGTGAATGGCGCCGGGTGCTTGCGCGGTAAAGTCTGTCTCCAAACGGGCGGGACGCCCGTTCTCCCTGGGCAGAAGCTCGATAATCAAACGATTTTTAATGCGTTTGCCCTGAGGAAGAAGACATGTCCTCGCGTTCGTGGAAAATCAACTCAAAGCAGTCAGGAAAAATTCAGGCCGCTACAGGGCCGAAGGTTAAGGCTTTGCAGGTGCCTCAACAAACGCGGTGATATGATCCAGATTCACCCACGCTTTGTAAGTGGTCTCCACGGCTTCCACTTTTCCGGGGTCAGAGGCATTTCGCGCGTTCTTGGAAACGGCATACTGAATTTTTACCCAGCCCTCGGTTTCATCAATGACCGTGACCGGACCGGCGGGGGCCACAAGCCCCGGAGAGGAAACGCTCGGGGCAAAGGCGATCAAGTAACTGGAGTTGATGCTGTAGGGTTTCTTTTCGGAAGAGGGGTTTTCCGCCATCAATCCGGTGAAAGGCAAAGCAATCACGACTGCAGCAAAAATGGGATGAAGAAGTGTTTTCATAGAATCTGACGGATTATTGAGGACCCGCCTTGTGAATGTCAATGCGCTGAACTCATGTCCTGACAAACACCCAGGGAACTAGGGGTCAGTGTAGAATGGCGCTAAGATAAGGCGGGGCTGGGATGCATTCAGCGGCCAGATATTTGAGTGCTTTCGGGGCTCTCGAGGATGA
>JBGSVX010000182.1:0-3866 GCA_041752795.1 Terrimicrobiaceae bacterium | reverse complement strand
CCACGAAAAAAGCTGGAGGGTTTCTCCGGATCCCTTTCCAGTTTCACAGAAATTTGTCGAGCGCCTTGAAAAGCTGGGTCATCAGCTCACGGTGTTTATGCGGGCTTGCGCCATGCTTTACCGGACGAGCGTGGACGGACGCCAGCCCGGATGGATCGCGGAGCTGTTGGATCGTGGAAAACCCGGGGAATTGGTGGCGCTTCAGCGCGAGAAGGCTTTTGCCAATGAAATTCCCAAAGTGCTCAGGCCGGATCTGGTTCTCACAGAAAATGGCTTCATGATTGCTGAGTTGGACAGCGTGCCCGGAGGGATTGGCCTCACGGCATGGCTTGGGGAAATTTATTCCGATGGAAACCTGATCGGCGGAGCACAAGGCATGCTCGATGGATTTGAATCCGTTATGCCCGCCGGAGAAATTGTGGTCTCAGAGGAAGCCGCGACTTATCGCCCCGAGATGGAATGGCTGGCTTCCCGCCTGAACAATCGCCATGGAACGCCCGACCGATGGAGAGTCGTTGACTCCTCCCCGCGAAACGACTGGTCGCCTCATGTTTATAGGTTTTTTGAGCTCTTCGATCTGCCAAATATTGCATGTGCCAATCAACTGGCCGCACTGGCCATCGAAGGCAAAAACGTCGTTTCCCCTCCCTTCAAACCAGCCCTCGAAGAAAAGTTGTGGTTTGCACTTTTCTGGCTCAAACCGCTGGAAGCGTTCTGGACCCGGGCCCTCGGCGAAAATACCCTCCGCGCTCTTCGTGAAGTGATCCCCCGCACATGGCTCCTTGATCCCACCCCGCTCCCCCCCCATGCCGTCATTCCCGAGCTCGAAATCCATTCCTGGGAGGAAGCCGCGCGATTCAGCCAAAAACAAAGGGACCTTATCCTAAAAATCAGCGGCTTCTCGGAAACTGCCTGGGGTTCCCGTGGTGTCTTCCTCGGTTCGGACCTCCCGTCCTCGGAGTGGGCCAAGGAACTCCACCGCGCCCTCGATTCCTGGCCCACCGCCCCGCACATTCTCCAGCGCTTCCATCACGCCAAAGTCGTCACCCATCCCTACCTGGAACCTTCCGCGGAATCCCTCATCGACCTCCGCGCCAAAGTCCGCCTCTGCCCGTACTACTTTGTCACTCCGGAAAAAACAAAACTCTGCGGTGCTTTGGCCACGCTGTGCCCCGATGACAAAAAACTCCTGCACGGCATGTCCGATGCCATCCTGGTCCCCACGTCCGTGCAGAATTGAAGCCCACGAACAGCCGAAGGGGATGGGAAAAATATAGTCCTGACCCATCGGCTGTTTGTTCATGAACGCAATCGCTTCTTCTTCAGAGCAAGGAACCATTTGTGCAAGGCGTATTTTGGACGCACGGCCCGCTTCCTCTTGGGAAAGGCTGCCGTGATGCGCCCGCGGGGTGAGTCAACGGCGAGCAGACCCTGGAGATAGGCCTCCCAGTTCGCCTCTTGGTTGAGCATCCGCTGAGCAGAAGGGTGCTTCCCGGGCCTGCACACGTGCGGATTCGTGTTAATCTCATAGATTTGAACTTGCCCGCCACACATCCCGTAGTCGGCCCGCCCATACTCAATACCGGCAACCTCAAATGCCTGTTGCAAAACCTCACGGTGTGGGTTCTCCGCAATAACAGACGCCTCAAAACAATAGTCCTCCTCCCTCCCTCCTCCGAGTATTCCTGATTTCACCAACCATTTCTGATCGTGGACGACGGTGTAAGGAATGATTCGTTCGCCTATCCTGAAGGCAGCCATCTTTCGAAAGCGCCCTGGCGCGAACTCTTCCGCTGCATACTCGATGACGATCAAATGCTCAGCTGGCGTTCCGCGGCAGACAGCATCAGCAATCGTGCTCGCAACCTCCTCCGCCGTTGAAAGCAAATCGGATATCGGGCGGTTATGTTCATGGCGGTTCCTTACGAAAACCGGAAAACGCATCGAAGCGGGGAGTTCGGTCGCACGAAAAGCGTTGAACCCGTTGAGTCCCTCCCGATGCAAAGCAACGAGCAAAGCGAGCCGTGATGGCACCCTCGCGGGATCGTTCAAAACCCGGCAACCCTCGTTTTTTAGAAAGCGGTAAAGCCTCGCCGCCTCCTCGCGATCCCTGTAGTGCAGCCGGTCGAGATCGCCGAAGATATAAGTCCCTTTCTCAAAGCGCTGTGCGGCAAGTGCACTCTCATAATTAATCAGCCGAACCCGTTGGCGAATCTTCGAGGCCTCAACGTCCCACAGGGTGAATTGGAATGGTCGGGTGATGAAAAAATTGATCATGCACAAAAACTTTGAGGTTGACGGGATGGTAGCACTCTTTATTACTTCACGCCCATGACAACAAAACAAAATGTCAAATTGGATTGGGAGAAACTCTTGGGCTTCAAACTCGCTTCTGCGAACAAATCCGAGGGCCTCAGCCCCGCGAATCTTGCGAAAGTCGGCAATAAGGCCGTGGGTGGGAAAAACCCCCCTCCGAAGTGAGGTAGGCTCGTTTCGAATCCGTACGAGGAAAGCGAAGGGGCAAATCCTTCGTGATCCGGGCATGTCTGTTAAGTTACTTGAGTCCTAATATTTGGCAGCCCCTCCTCATCAATATTCTCTGTTTTCAGCATCCCAAGGTGAGGACAAAAAGATGTTTGTGAGGGTGCCATTAAAATTCCGAATCGGCTCGTAAAATGCAAAGTCCGGCTCCAGTGGATCATGTCGATCCCGAGATTCATTTTGGCTTTGCCCCAGATGCGGCTCGCGTCCGGTTGCTGGACAAACGAATGCGCTCAAGTTTGGCGGCCAGTCTTCAGCACATCCACCAGGCAGCGTCCTGCATTCTTCCAGAATCCGGGGAAGCCCTCGAATCGTTCCTCAAACGCCTCGCGGTCGGCCCGATCCGTTCCGAGGCATTCAGCTACTATTTCGACCTTGTGGTCGCCATTGAAAATGGTGAAACCGACGAGGCATCTGGTTTTTGGCAAGCCCTCCTCGCGGTTCCAGCTTCCAGGACTCAGCTTGAGATCGTCGATGTGTTGGACCCTGAGACTGACCCGGCTGCAAGCCGTATTGTCCGTTTCTTCCTGACCGACAGCGGAGTCGAATGCCCCGTTGGTCCGGCAGAAACCGGGGAATCCAACCTGTGCCGCGATCAGATCTCCCAAGCCTTGGATCTGATGCATCGCAGTGACCCGGAGCTTGCGGATGAAGTTTGCGAGCTTGTCCGCCAAATTTATTTGGCGAGTGGGCGTCCGGCTAAAAGCGGGATGACCTTTGACGGTGCCTCCAGCTTTATGTTCTGGGGTGCGATCCTGATCAATTCGAGGCGTTCCGGTGGACCTCTCGAGATGGTTCAGATGCTTGCACATGAAAGCGCCCACAATCTGCTCTTCGGGATGACGGCTGAGGAACCCCTCACCCTCAATGCGAATGACGACAGGCATCCGTCGCCCCTGCGGCTGGACCCCCGCCCCATGGAGGGCATTTACCACGCGACCTACGTCTCGGCCCGCATGTACCGCAGCGTGAAAACCCTCCTCGATTCCGGCATTTTGGATGCTGAGCAAACTGCCCAGGCGCACAAGGCCCTTGACGACGATGCAACATGCTTTCGAAAAGGATTCGCCACCGTGAAGGCCCACGGCCTCCTCACGCCCACGGGCAAAGGCCTTATGGACGCTGCAGCCCTGGCGATGGCGGACCTGCTCTGACCGGGTGTGATTAAAAGTGGGTGAAGTCGCTGCTCCTGGGAACGCTGGCCGCCAGGCGGCAATCCTTCTTTGCATCACCCACTTTTAATCACACTCCTTCCTTTCAGACTTTTACTAAACTTCTTGGGCTCAGATATCGAGCATGTTAAAAATTGGGACACACCGAGTTTA
>JBGSVX010000181.1:0-3518 GCA_041752795.1 Terrimicrobiaceae bacterium | reverse complement strand
ATACGGTCGTCGATCCCAAAAATTTTGATGATCGCTCCTTCGTGGATATGCAGGCCGATGTGTGCATCGTGCCTCCCAACTCCTTTGCGCTGGCCCGCAGCGTGGAATATTTTCGTATTCCCCGCGAAGTACTCACCATTTGCGTCGGCAAATCGACCTATGCCCGCTGCGGCATCATCGTCAATGTGACCCCATTCGAGCCGGAATGGGAGGGTCATGTCACCTTGGAAATTTCCAACACAACCCCCCTTCCTGCCAAAATCTACGCGAACGAAGGGCTTGCCCAAGTTGTGTTTTTCCACGCCCGCGAAGTCTGCGAAACCAGCTACGCCGACCGGAACGGGAAATACATGAAACAGCGAGGCATCACGGTTCCAAGAATCTGATTTCTATGAAAATAGTCATCATCTCCGGCACGAATCGCCCGGGCAGCAACACGCGGAAAATCGCGGGAATTGTCGAGGGGTTTTACAAGTCAGCCGGACTGACCCCCGAAATCCTCGACCTTGCGGATTTGCCTCAGGAAATTTTTCTGCCATCAAGCTACGCAGAAAAGCCAGCCTCCTTCAGCCGATTTTCCGAGGCCGTGCTTTCGTCCGATGGTCTTCATGTCATCACCCCGGAATACAATGGGTCCATCCCGGGGGTCCTAAAATATTTTATCGACCACCTCGAATTCCCCGCAAGTTTCGAGGAACGTCCGGTGGCATTCACCGGCCTGGCCGCCGGAATGTGGGGCGCTCTTCGACCGGTCGAACAACTGCAGGCCATCTTTGCATACCGGAATGCCCACATCTTCCCAACGCGCGTTTTCCTTCCTCAAATCGGAAATCTTCTCACCCCCGATGACGTGATTTCAGATGACGCCATCGCCTCCCGACTGCAGGGCCAGGCCACGGGATTTGTCCAGTTCATCGAAAAGTTGAAAAGCTGAAAAGCTGAGGCGATCGGCCTTTGGGGTCAGCGTTTCCTTGCGGTGATCAAAAAGTATCCGAATCTGCTCCTGGCGACTCCCACGAAAGGTGCCAGTACGCAGGCCAGGATATGTCCCCATCGTGCCCGGCCCAACCGAAGGCCCGATGTTGCCAGTTCGGAAAATAAAAATCCAATGGTCACTCTCGGGATGTGCGCCACCGATGGCGCAATGCGGAAAGAAATGTCTTCGATGCGTTCAATCTCAAAGCCCTGCTGCTTCAAACAGCGCACGAAGCTGTGGATTTCTGCAAAACTCTGGAGGGCCCAGTTTGCACACACCTTTTCAAATGCCCATCGCAATAGGGGATTCATTTGGTGGGTGCCTTTTTGAAACCCATCCGCAACCACCAAGCGCCCCCCAGATTTTATGATGCGGGATGCCTCTTTCAAAAATCCCAATTTCTCATACCCCGCATCATGACAGGCACTTTCGATAGCATACAGACCATCAAAGCAGTCCTGCCCAAAGGGTGAATCCGTGAAATCGCCTTGAGTGAAGGTGACCCTTCCCTCGCAGGGCAGCCCGTTGGTGAGTTCTCGGGCGTGCTCCAACTGCCACGGAACTATGGTCAGCCCTTCCAGAGCCCACCCCGGATTTTCCCCTGCTGCCTGACGGGTTGTTGCACCCAATCCGCACCCCATGTCCAGAACTCTTGCAGATTGTGCCGATGCTATTCCCAGACGGGCGAGAACCTGTCGGGACATTTCTGCCAACATTGGCTCAAGAGCGAATGGATTGTGTCCAAGCCGGAAAAAGCCGAAATGCATGTGAAAGTTCCTGCTCCATGCGCCGTAGTCTTGCCCGGTTTCCGAGTAATATCTCACGATCTCCTCCTTCAGAGGGTTTGTCCCTTGTGGCGTCATTGATTCAAAACTTTTCTCTAAGATATCTGATCCCTCGCAATCTTCAGAATCGAAAAATCGCGAGCCTTGAATTTTGGCAGCTAATGCGGGAGGCAGTTCAAGAGATGTCTTTCGGGAAATTGGGTTGACATCACAAGATGTAGTGTTAATTGTCTCGAATTACCCGTTTGGAACACAATGCGTTGCCCTAAATGCAGCTCCCTTGAGGACAAAGTGATCGACTCCCGACTCTCCA
Organism: Terrimicrobiaceae bacterium; assembly: GCA_041752795.1. Taxonomy (GTDB): domain Bacteria; phylum Verrucomicrobiota; class Verrucomicrobiia; order Chthoniobacterales; family Terrimicrobiaceae; genus JAJTZA01. Next base: position 1,444 of record JBGSVX010000181.1, on the reverse strand, counting down.
AAGACGGTGCCAGTATCCGTCGTCGCCGCGAGTGCCTTGTCTGCGAAACCCGGTTCACAACCTACGAGGAAATCGAACGTGTGGAACTCAGGGCCATCAAACGGGATGGACGCCACGAGCCCTTCGACCGCAGCAAGCTCCTCGGAAGCATCGCGAAGGCTTGCGAAAAACGCCCAATCAGCCTGGAGGCCATGGAATCCGCCGTGGAACAAATTCTTCAAGAACTGGAATCCCTCGAAGAACGCGAGGTCAGCACCAAGCTCATCGGCGCCAAAGCCATGGAACGTCTTCACGCCATGGACCCCATCGCTTATGTGCGCTATGCCTCGGTTTACCGGCAGTTCCAGGAAATCGGGGATTTCCTTGATGAAATTGAATCCCTCGAACGCCGCGCGGTGAATACCCCCGCTCAACCGGAGCTCTTTCGCGCATGATCGCACTTCGCGACAACTTGCCGGTGGTTCAATTTTCCGATGGCTCCATTTTGGCTTTTGACCGCCTGTGGCTTATTTCTTCGCTTGGGGTCGCTGCCGACCGGGCTGGCTACAAAAAATGGTGGTTGGCTCCTCATGTCACCGAAAGTGTGACCAATTTTCTGGAGCAGGATTTTCCAGAAAACACGATCACGATTGCGCGATTGGAAAAAGCCGTGCAGTCCGTCCTTCAAGTCATTGGATACGGAGATGTGGCCGACCATTTTCGGGCGTTGGTCCCTCCCACGCGCATTTCGCTTGCTGAACTGGCCCGCGATGCCGGTCACGGCTACGAGTTGGTGTTTTTTGATTTGCTGCGGGCCCGCATGCGGGAAGCGATGGAGTCCCGAGTGGAACGCCTTGAGATTACTGATGCTCATCGTGGCATCAAAATGTTGCGATCTGCCAAAACATGGCGCAGAGATTGTTCGGGTCTGTTGGAGGAGGTTGTCGGTTTCATCCGGTGCGAACTCAATGCGAGCCAGCCGGAGGGTGGTGTTCATTTGCAGTTGACCTGAGAGCGATGACGCTTTTTCAAAAAATTGCTGCACGGGAAATCCCTGCGGAGTTTCTTCACGAGGATGAACTTTGTTTCGCCATCCGGGACATCCAACCCCAAGCCCCAGTCCACATTCTCATCATTCCCAAAAAGCTGCTTCCCCGGATTGCTGCGGCTGAACCTCAGGATTCCGCTCTGATCGGGCACCTCCTTCTCACCGCAGCGGGCATTGCGAAAAACCTCGGGATTTCCGAAACCGGATTCCGGATTGTCCTCAACAATGGCCGGGATGGTGGCGAGACCGTTCCACACCTCCATGTGCACCTCCTTGGAGGTCGCCAACTGCAGTGGCCGCCCGGTTGACGGCCCCATGGATTTTTTTTCCCCTCGTTGCAATAGGTTGTTGGCGATGCGAGAGTTAATGTGTATTAAGAAGTTCCCCTATTGTGCGCTCAAATCGCTTTGCAAAGCA
>JBGSVX010000180.1:0-2403 GCA_041752795.1 Terrimicrobiaceae bacterium | reverse complement strand
CAAACTCAAACTCCTGCCCCTCTTCGCCACCCCTCCCAAGTGGGCCGCCTTCCCCTCCGGAGCACAGCTGTAGCCCGAAAAATATCGGACCCCCTGTGTTTATCGGCCCTTCAGGCCTTCCGCCGGGGAAGTTAGGCTAAGTCCGACAATCGATTTTCCCCTGTGATCAAACGGCTTTGTGATCATCCAATAAATTTTTGATGTCTTGGGATGCCATGGCAGGCATCGTAAAGTGAAACGCACTGCCTGGGCCCTCCGGGTTGCTTTCGACCCAGATGCGCCCGCCATGCATTTCCACAATGCACCCTGAAATGTAGAGGCCGAGGCCGAGACCGTTGTGAGGATTTCCTCCCACCTGACCGAATCGTTTGAAAATTGCTTCCCGCCTGTCTGCGGCGACTCCCTCGCCGTTATCGATCACGCTGACCCGGAGATCGTCGCCAGATTACGTTGCCTTGAGTGTAATTGCCCCACCCTCCGGAGTGAGTCTCACGGCATTTGAAATGAGATTCGCCACCACTTGCAGCATCCTCTCCCAGTCAAAAACTCCATGCAGCACTTGTCCGTCAGTGACGATTTTGAGTGTGATGCCCTTCACCTTGGCGGCGTGGGCAAATAGGGCAATGGCCTCGGAAAGCATCTCCGCAACATCGCCTGGCTTGGGATGCACGGTGAGCTTGCCCGCATCAATGCTTGCTACATCAAGGAGATCACCTATCAGCCTGTTCATGCCAGCGATACAGCGCTCGATACGCTCCACATTCGCCAGGGTTTTTCTTCCCTCCTCGGAATCTGTCGCCTGCTCCGCCAGCAGTTTGGCTTGAATCTCTATGCCGAAAAGCAGATTGCGCAACTCATGACTGATCAGCCCCATGAAGTCGTCGCGGTCCACGACGGCATCATCGGAAAGCTGTCGCTCTGTCAGCAAATATCGGTCGGTGTTTTTCCTTTCGAGCGGAACCAGGGTGGCGAGAATGCGGGCCCGTTCGGCGCGTTCCCAGCGGAGGTTTTCGTCCGCTGAGGAACGCTCCTTTTTCAATGCCACGTCTTCCTCAATGCGATCCTGCGCTACGGCCTCCAAAACGACGGTGCTCGATGCGCCTCCGCGCTGACCCTCCCAATTGAGTTTTTCGTCTGCCTTTTCACGAGCTGCATCAAGAACCTCATCCGCCTGCTCACGGGCTCGCTCGACAATGCCATCGGCCAAATCCTGAGTGATCTTTCGCTTTGCCGCGAGTGCATGATCGGTCCTCTTTCGTTCCTTGCGAAGACTCTCGTCGGTTTGTCTGCGCTCAATCTGCTGCTTCCCGTCAGCGGTCACATTTTTTCCATTGGGCATAGTCAAGAGTCTGAACCCGCGTCTTTCTCCAGCGCCCGAACCCGTTTGATCAACTCAGGGAGTTGTTGGATGGCGAGCCACTGACGTTTTGCCTGATTGCCCGCCACGGCCGGCACGCCCAAAACGCCGCTACCATCCTCCACATCTTTCATGATGCCCGACTTGGCTCCAATTTTTACTTGGTTCCCGATTTTTAAATGACCGGCAATTCCCGTTTGGGAGGCGACCACGGTGTAATGGCCAACCTCCGTGCTGCCCGCAATGCCGACCTGGCCCATGATGATGCAATTGCCACCAATTTTTACGTTGTGGGCAATGTGAACGAGGTTATCGATTTTGGTACCCCGGCCAATGACCGTGGAACCAAACGTCGCGCGATCCACGGTCGTGTTTGCCCCGATTTCGACATCATCTTGAATCACCACGTTCCCTACTTGCAAAACCTTGCGATGACGGCCTTCATCAAAAATGTATCCATATCCATCTGAACCAATCACGGTTCCCGAATGGATGCTCACGCGATTCCCGATCACACAGCGAGGATAAACAGTCACCGAGGGATGCAGACACGTTTCGTTCCCGATTTCGCAATCCCGGCCAATGTGGTTGCCGCCAAGGATTGTTGTTTTTGCCCCAATTCGAACATTTGCGCCTACGACAACATGGGGACCAATGTGGGCTGACGGATCAACGGTCGCCGAGGTGGCGATCACCGCCGTGGGGTGAATGCCGGGCTCATACTCCTCCGGCGGAAAAAAATGCGGCAACACCTTCGCCATCACCACCCTCAGATCAGAGACGCGGATCAGAGTTTTTGTGGAGGACGTGAAGGGACCCGATACAATAATCGCAGCCGCATCGCTATTTTCCGCAGCGAGAAAATGGTGTTTCTTCTCCGCAAATGTGAGGTCGCCTGCCTTTGCGGACTCCGCAGGGGCAAAACCGGTGATTTCGACAGATCCCTCTCCGGAGACTTCGCCGCCGAGGAGTTCTGAAATTTGAGAGGCGGTCATGGTCATAGTAAATAAAAAGGGTTTGCGAGTCTGCCAAAGTGTCAGCATTAC
>JBGSVX010000179.1:0-2193 GCA_041752795.1 Terrimicrobiaceae bacterium | reverse complement strand
CAGTCTCTTGCCGCAGGAGTGGATTCAAAAACCCCCGCAGCCTGATTGACCAATCGTTGAACCCGATCCAAACGATCCGACTCCTCTTTGGTGAGACGCCCGTCGTCCTTGCGACGCTGCAGCGTGCGCAGGGGAATTCCTACCACACCGGCCAGTCGCGCAGCGCCAACCCCGAGGATTTCTTCCAATTCAAAAAAACGCTCCACCGGAAGCCCCTCCCGAACCTCTTGAATTAACGCAAACCCGTCCGCTTGCCACCCCGCCTTGCGCGTCAAGGTTGCTGTCTCCTGAACGCGGGGAGAGGAAAGTTTTGGGGTCTTAATTTTCATGCATTCACAAATAAGCCAAATGGCCGAAAAATCAATGCCAATTTGTATAACTTAAAAAATTAATCAGCCGTGGCATGACAAGCTGGCGGCTCCGTGGAGGAGGCCACGAGAGCCCCTGCCGCGAGGTCCTCCAACTCGGAGCGGCTGGAAATTCTGGCAAGCCTTTCGCGCAAGCGGGGGCCTCCGGGCATACCCTTGGTGTAGGTCATGAGCCGGGCGCGCATGGATTTCATGGCGGAGAGTTCGTCCCCGCGCCATGCGATTTCGCCGGAGCAATGATGCAGGATCATTTGCCAGCGTTCCTCAGGGGATGGGGGAACAAAGGGAAGTCCATCCATGGCCGCGCGGATTTCTGAAAACACCCATGGGTTCGCCATCGCGGCGCGTCCAATCATCAGCCCGGCCACGCCGGATTCCCTCAGCCGGCGCTGGGCATCTCCGGCATTTTTGATGTCCCCATTTCCAATCACCGGAATTTTCACGGACTCCACCACGGAAGCAATCACATCCCAATTGGCCTCCCCGGTGTATCCTTGCGCTTTGGTGCGTCCATGCACGGCAATCCGGAAAACCCCACTGTCCTCAAGGATTTTTGCGGTCTGCGTGGCATTGATTGTGCGGTCATCCCAGCCAATGCGGATTTTGGCGGAAACCGGAAGTGGGGCCGCTGCTTTGACCACCGCTGATGCGACCCGCGCAAGGAGTGGGCAGTCTTTTAACAGCGAGGAGCCACCATTCTTGGCGACCACTTTGTTGACCGGACATCCGAAGTTCAGATCCAAAAAATCTGGGCGCACCCAGGGAATGAGGACCTTCGCAGCCTCGGCAAGGCGTTCGGGTTCCCCGCCAAAAAGCTGAATCCCGAGCGGGCGCTCGCACTCATCAAACTCCACATAAAAGCGGGTCCGGGGATTGCTGTGCATGATTCCTTCCGCCGAAACAAATTCGCTGGTGAGCACGTCCGCGCCTTTTTCCCGGCAGATTTTCCGGAACACCGTATTGGTCACGCCGGCCATGGGCGCCAGAAAAAACAGCGGACGGGTGGGGGATTCCGGGCTCATCGGTTGGCTGCATGCATCATGCTCCCCAGGGGGACTCATGCCGGCAGGCTGCCCGCCAACAAATCCGATACCTCCCTCTGAACCGCCGGGATCTGGTCAATCGACAGCGCGGGGTTTTTCACGACAAAGGTTTCCCCGGTGGAAGCATGATTATACACGAGGAGGTCTAAGTCCGTGGACTCCACGGGCACCAGCACTTTTTTGCGTTCGAGCATGAGCGCAAGAATGTAGGCCGCATTCGCCGTGGAGGCGCTTCCCTCGGCAAGCAAACTTCTGAGAAGTGACTCGGCATCATCTTTCTTGAGCGCTTCCGGCGGAGGCGGTGTCGGCGGCTCGTATTTGGACCTCCAAAACGAAAACGGCTGAATGTTCTCATTGCGCTCCGCCCACGCCTCCTCGGACAGATCCTCCCTCCGAAAACCCTCGGATTCTCTGAAAAGCAGGGTGTAAAAATAGTCGCCCTCTGAAAATTCGTGACCGGTCTTCGAACACAGATGTGCCCGTGACTTGATATCCCAATCGTTCTGCATCGCGGAAAACTACACCCCATCACCCCGACATGCCACCCCATTCTGCGCAGGCCGCAGAGCATTTCGAAAAATGATGGTAATTATCTTCAAGAACATGAAAACCGCCCCCATCGTTTTCGCGCGAAGCGCTTTGGACTGCGGCAATTCCTTTGCCGCTTTGAAAACCCGCCCCAACCCCAGAAACCTGTAGCCCTACACCAACCCAAGTTTTAAGAATTAACCTAACTTCCCCCTAATTTTTTTATAAGTCGTTGAAAATCAATGAATATGCCC
>JBGSVX010000178.1:0-3782 GCA_041752795.1 Terrimicrobiaceae bacterium | reverse complement strand
ATAGAGGCCAGGCGCCGGGAGGTGTCCAAGGCGAGGACTTTTTCCCGGGAGCCTGAAACGCTGCGTGCTCCAGTATCATACCCCCCATGGCCTGCATCAACAATCACCGTGTTGAAGTGCCCAGCCCCCGGTCCATAGTATCCGCCCGACCCGGCGCATCCGGTCAGCATCAGAGCCGAAAGCCCTGCCAAAATCATCCCCCATGCCCACTGTTTTCGATTTTTTGCCATCAGCCCATTTTTAATCCGGCCACACGCTAGTGTGACAACTGGAAAATTGCCACACATTTGCCGGGCGGCGCATCCCCGATAAGTGCACCTTTGCAGATCCAGTTAGCGCAGTTCGTGCGAAAGAGAATGAACACGGCAGCAGAGTGCCGTGGCTACAGCGCCGGCTTCCCTGTTGCGCTGGGCGTCGATGTAGCCGCCCCACTCCGCTGGGGCGTTGTTGCGGCGAAGCCGCCATATTTTTCTCATTTGCACTTATCGGAGATGCGCCCTTTGCCGGGGTGGTGACCCGCTCTTGCAAGCTTGCGCTGTCCGTTTGAGAGGATTATTGTTCGAAGGGTCATGACCCCTCCACGTTTTGTTTTCATCCTGGCAGGAGGAAGCGGCGAGCGCTTCTGGCCCATGAGCCGCACTTCCACCCCGAAGCACCTTTTGCGACTGCTCGGGGATCAGACCATGCTCGAAGCCACTGTTCGTCGTCTTGAGGGGGTGGTTCCATTGGAAAACATTTTTGTGCTCACGAACTCGGCTCAGCGTGAGGCCGCGTTGAAGGAAGTGCCGTTTCTTCCGGCTGAAAACGTTGTTGCCGAACCGGCCAAACGGGACACGGCCCCCGCATGTGCTCTTGCAACAGCACTGGCCGGCTCTCCAGATGCTGTTTGTGCCCTGCTTCCTGCAGATGCCATGATTCACAACCTAGGTGCATTTCGGTCCCAAATGGAAGAGGCATTTGAAATTGCTTCCAAGAGCAAAGCGATCGTCACCTTTGGAATTCCCCCGACCACTCCCGCCACAGGGTTTGGTTACCTGCATTTGGGTGATGACTCGCAGGATGGAGCGCTGAGAGTGCTCCGGTTTGTGGAGAAACCCGATCTGCCAACGGCCATGAACTATCTCCACAGCGGCCAATACGCATGGAATGCGGGCATCTTTGTCTGGCAGGTCTCCACATTTGTTGAGGAGTGCAAACGCAATGCCCCGGAATTGGCGGATTTTATCACCAACTTTTCTGAAGGGTCATGGCGCGAGCAATTTCTCACACTACCCAAGACGTCGGTGGACTACGCCATATTGGAAAAGGCCGAGCGCGTGCTCGCGATCAAGGCACTTTTTGATTGGGACGACGTGGGGGCATGGACCGCACTGCCCCGCCACTTGGGTCATGATGAATCAGGAAACACCCTGCGTGGACCTTCGGCTGTTCACAATGCCTCCAACAATGTCGCCATCTCGAACGGACGGCTGATCGCCCTGTGTGGTGTTGATAATCTGATCATCGTGGAAACTCCCGATGCGATTTTGGTTTGTCACCGTGATGCCGCCCAGGACATCAAAACGCTTCAAACCCAATTGCCTGATAGCCTTCGGTGATCAGCAGGCCGGCTTCCCCCTCACCCGTTTTTCTTTTCTTGGGAGCCTGCGGGTTTCGGGGCCGGAGAAGGCGTTGCGGTACGCACATTCGGAGGAAGGAGAGCCTCAAGAGATAATGCTGCAAGTGGCAGGGTTGGCCTCATGTTTTCGAAGACGACTCGAATTTTTTGTTCGCCATTTTTTGCATTTTCCATGGGGTTGATGGCAGCAATTCGTCCCTGCCGAACGACATCCGAACCGGCCATGCGAATGGGAACAGAATTTCCCACGGCGAAGGCGGCGGCTGAGTCTTTGGTGACGGGAATTTCCGCAGCAAGTTCCTCGCTGTTTGCCACGGTGATGGCAATATCTCCCTGGGCCGCGCGACTTCCTGCGGGCTTTGCAATATCCAGAACAATCCCGTTAATCGGACTCCGCACGAATCGGTTTTCAAGCAACTTTTCTGAAAGCGCCAATTCCAATTTCACCATTTCCTGCATCATCCTGGCCTGGGCCAGTTTGCCCCGGGCGATTTGAGCCTGGGCCTGGGCTTGTTCCACTTGGTTTTCCGTCACACCCCGCCTGCGAAAACGATCCAGGGTTTCATTAAGATTGGCATTTTTGTCGCGGAGTTCGCCTTCCGCAATTTCAATGCCTGCACGACTTTCCGCGCGTAGCTTCGTGGAGAGATAAGCCTGCAATTGGCGCTCATGGTCCAGTTTGAGAAGAATCTGGTCTTTGGCAACCTGATCACCGGGTTTGATATCCACAGTTTCCACAAATCCCGTGTCCCGGACAGTAAGCACCTGAACAACTCCAGGCTGAACATTGCTCAAACGGAAGGCCTGTTCGGCTTGCAGAGAGCAGAGCCCTGAAAACAAGAAAATCAGACAGGCCGGGAGGCACAAGCACAGTTTCACGATTTCAAAGTAGGGCGTGGAGACTCACAGTCAAGACTGATGCCTTCCAGGTTCTCTGATTCCGCAGTCATGAGTTTGGATCAAACTCCGACCAAGGGAATTGGAAGAACGAGAACGCTTGTTTTTGATTTCGCCAGAAATTGTGCGGCAAATCCGCCGGCCATACGTGGTGCGAGGCCAATCCGGGAATGGGTTCGAAGAATGACCAAGCCGGCTCTTCGTGCCAGTGAAAATTCTGCCACTGTGAGGGTAGGCTCACCATCCAGAACATGGGCCTCGGCGGTCACTCCCTGGGAATTCAAGGAGTTCCTATGCGCCTCCAAATGGTTTCGAAGTGCCACGGTCTGCAACATCATCAAACCCCGTGAAGCAGATGGTTGCAACAACGCGGCCCCTCCCCTCCCGGAGCGCGGGTCAGGAGATGCCTCTGCCACGGCAACCAGGCAGGCCGGGGCATTAAACAAACGCAGCACATCCACAGAGGTCTGCCAACCTTCTTCATGGCGGGAATCTCCATCATCAGGGATCACAACAGTTCCAAAGGGGTTTTCTCCAACGCCAAGATAGGTGCCGCGCACAATAAGCATGGGACAAACCGCTTTGTCAGCGATGCGTTCCGGGAGGGAGCCATGGAGGAGGCGCCTGAGGTTTGTGCCACCATGAGGGCTCATCACAAGCAGATCATGATCACCTCGTGCCATGCGCTCGGCAATGCGTGAAACGACGCCTTCGTGGCCATGGGAGTCTACTTCGCATGAGACTTCCACCTGTGGGGGAATCAAACGCTTGGCCGCCTCTTGGAGGTAGGCGAGGGCCTCCGGGAGTTTTTGGAGATGGGGTTCCCCATGCACGCGGGCGGGGGCATCTGGTTCCAGAACATGAAAAAATGTGAGGTGTCCCCCGGTCCGTCCAACCCAGGCTCCCGCGACCCGGGCACCGCGTTCGGCCTGAGCACTGCCATCAAGGGTAACTAAAAGATTGGTGAGCATGGGTCAGAGGTTGGAAAGAATGGACCAAACGAGAAATCCATTCAATGTCAGGATGCATGCCGCGCAAAGGCCTGCCATGACCGTTGTTGTCGGGCGATTCACGAGCACGCCCATAAATTTCTTGTCCGCTGTAAAGAGAATGAGCGGAATTACTGCGAAGGGAAGCCCGAGGCTGAGAACGACCTGGCTCCAGACGAGGGTTTGTGTGGGATCAAACCCCATTATAATCACAACAAGTGCCGGCAGCATGGTCACCAGGCGGCGTACCGAGATCGGACTCGAGCGACGAACAAATC
>JBGSVX010000177.1:0-1600 GCA_041752795.1 Terrimicrobiaceae bacterium | reverse complement strand
GCGGTAACTTCTGCTCACTCGAAATGCTCTTTCTGGTTTGTTGTTTTGATCTTAGCAATCGCAAACAAACCTTGATTCTATGGGCATTTCGAGTTTTTTTTTACAATTTTCTCCTCACATCGCGCTTATTTTAGGCCTAGTGGCGGTTGTTGGCTTGTTGTAGCGGGCTGAACATGGTCCGTTGACAGACCCAAAGCGGTCCGGCATGCTGAAAAGATATGGTGGTTCATTTCCTTGAATCGGATGGAGGTCGCACGAAGATTGCCGTGCTGTCCGGGCGGCTGGATGCGGCCGGTGCCGCTCAGGTTGAGCCTGAATTGCAGGCGCTCACAGATGCGGACACGGCGATCCTGGAACTTTCCGGCGTGGATTATTTGAGCAGTGCGGGAGTGCGGGTTTTTCTGACCCTTTTCAAATCTGTCACTCAAAATGCCAAGCGCTTTGTGTTGGTGGGTTTGCAGCCCTACTGTCATGAAGTCATCAAAATCTCCGGGCTGGACGAGACGTTCCTGCAAAAGGCCACGTTGGAGGAGGCGCTGAGCGGCTCGCCATCACGTCAGTTTGAACTCCCCTCAGGCTCCTTCACTTTTGATTCCGGAAGCGGGGATGCCGGGACTGTGGAAGTATTGGGTCATATTGAAGACGTGCTGACCTCGCGGATCAATGACTCGTCGATTGTTTCCAAAACATTTTCCTCCACCGAGTATTCGATTGGCCTTGGGGCGCTCGGGCCGGGGGTTGAAGAGGTGATGCCCTATCTTGGGGAAATGATGACGATTGGTGGCACCATGGTTTGGCTGCCGACAGATGGAAACGACACGCCGGATTTTTTGGTGCCGGCGCAAGACAGTGCTGAAGTTGTCATTCGAACCGGGTTCAATGTTTCTCTTGTTGGGCCATTCAATGAATACGCGGAGTTTCACTCATCCACAGAGGAAGGCGCCACGATTTCTGAGATTTACCGCGGACTTTTTGATCTGGCGAGGAACCGTCGTCCCGATTATCGGGGTGCCATCGGTTTGGCCATGCGTGCGGAAATGTCCGCCGTTTATGGCAGTGGCGTGACAAAATCTCCGATCCTTGCCAATGCCCCGGCGAATGGACGCATGATCACTGACACAAGCAATTTTTCTTCATGGTTCGAATTTGATGAGTCTCCAAGGCATCATGATGTCACCGGGCTCATTTGTGGAATTGGATTGGATTTGGATTCCGATTTGGCGGCGTTTGATGCCGCACAATTGGCGGCCACCTTTTACATCAATCCGGCAAACATGGTGAGTTCCCGCGAGATGCTTCACAATCACGGGGTCTTTTTCAGCCCTCAGCCGCTTGGGGACCGACCGCTGAAACTCGAGAAGGAAATTGCCCGCGTTGTTGAACTCGGGGATTTTGTGGACATGCGGCACTTGCTGGACCGGTGCCGGATCGTTTGGGCTTTGGTTGGGGTGATCTACATTCAGGATTTCCATTCGGCGAAATAGGCCGGGCGTTTGCCAATTTTTGAAGAACAAATCAGTCTTTCTTGCAACTGGTCGGATTCCCGATAGAGGTGGTCCCTTATCGCAACACCTTCATGAGATTTTTCAAAATCCTTCTT
>JBGSVX010000176.1:0-5312 GCA_041752795.1 Terrimicrobiaceae bacterium | reverse complement strand
GGTCCAAATGGCTGCCGCCAATCACCGCCACCACACAATTGTCCCAACGAGATTCCAAATACGCCGTGTTCAGAATCAAAGGCAGAACCACACCGTAAATGTTTTGCTGAAGCATAATCCGGGAGGCCCGCCTCACCTCCTCCTCCGGGGCATTGCCATTCAATCCAAGGTCAATTTGCTCCAACCGGTAACCCATGATTTCGCAGCGCTCTTTCGCACCGGCAAGATATCCTCTCAACCAGGGAAATTCATTCCAACAGGTCGCGTTGGGGTAGTCATTTATCCAACCCAAGGCGGCCTGCAACCGATTGGGTTTGCTCGATCTGGCTTGCGACTGATACATCGAAACCAAAGGATTGGGACGATAGCCCATATCCTTGGCAATTTTTTGAATCTTCTCCCGGGTTTCGGATGGAATGGTCGGGTTGTTGCGCAACGCGCGCGACACCGTTGCCTTGTGGACTCCAGCAGCCTTCGCAATGCTTTCCAAGGATACCCGTTGAACTTTCACTACGCAACCTTCTAGTGGTTTGTTGCGTAACTTGCAAGCACATAATCCTCATGGATTTCCCGTGTCGCAGAATTTTCCTAAAATTTCGTCGAATCCATCAATTCAGGCAACCGGTTCAAAAACATGTTTTCGATCTCATCACCGACCTCGCTAACCGATATATTGCGGCCGGATTCGGCTGAGAGCGAGGTCATGGCCACGCCGGAAATCCCACAGGGAGTGATGTGGGAAAACTCCTGCAGGTCATTGCAGACATTCAGAGCAAATCCGTGCATGGAGACCCATTTTTTAACGCCCACTCCCAAGGAGGCGATTTTTCTATCCTCGACCCAAACCCCAGTGAGTCCGGTTTTTCGATCAGCGGTGATACCAAATCTCGCGCAACAGGTGATGAGCACGCTCTCCAGAAACCGCAAGTAGAGGTGAAGGTCCTTGCCGCGGTTGGCCAGATTCAAAATTGGATAACCCACCAGCTGACCAGGACCATGATATGTGGCCTGGCCACCGCGGTTGGTTTCGAAAACCGGGTGGGGGAGGTTTGAAATGGGATCGGCTCCCAAGCTCGACAGATCGCGGGTCCGGCCAATGGTGTAAACTGGTTCATGTTCGAGCAGGAGCAGGCACTCGCGGTCCTGCATGGCTTCTGAAACGAATTTCTCTTGGAGTTCCAGTCCGTGTTGATACGCAACCTGCCCGGTTCGGTCCAGTCGGAGGACCGTGAAAATGGGAGCCTCAGGTTCCACGAGGTTTGGTGATATGAGGTGGTTTCAGGTAAAGCGGCAGCGGAATGCCAGGAAGTGGTTGGTCGACCTCCGTGGTCGCAAAACCTGCAAGCAATGTCGCCCGTGGACTGGCCACAACCGCGCCAGGCAGCAGATCGAGCGGGGCAGGCGAATAAATTGGCAGATCCAAGTGTCCGGTCACCACTTCTTTCAAAGCTCCCGGTGTGAGAAGGGTGGGCTCCACAACAAATTTGCCATCCCGGACGTGGGCAAAATAGAATTGGCCCTGACGCGCGTCTCCGGCGGCAAGGTATTCTCCCGGTGCGATCGCCAGCAGAGAGGATACTCCGTGGAGATTCGCACTGCGGGCTTTGGCGAACCCCCATGCCACGGCCACGGCTGAACGAATCCCGTTATAGCTGCCCGGCCCGGTTCCCACCACGACAACATCAATCAATTCTCCGGAGACTGCGAGATCCTCCAATGCAGCGGCTGCCCCGCCCCCCTTGTTGCGTCCACCTGCAAAAGTCACTTCGCGCAAAAGGTGTCCGGCCTCAAGCAGGGCCGCAGAACCACTTTCCGTGCTGGAATCCAGTGCAAGAATCACAGGCCTCCAATCGCAATGCGGTGACGCGCATCGCCGGTTGATGGGTTGGCTGCACTCATTTCAATCCAGATCGTGCCCGGTGGAAGGCGGTGCGCAAATTTATCTGCCCACTCTGCGGCAACGACTCCCGTTCCGAGGCATTCCTCAAACCCACACGTCTCGAATTCGTCCTCATCCTCCATGCGGTAAAAATCAAAATGGAAAACCGGGAGTTGTCCCCCGGTATATTCGTGGGCAATCGCAAAGGTCGGGCTGGTGATCGGTCCCTGACATCCCATGGCCTCAGCCAAGCCTTTGATAAACTCCGTTTTCCCTGCCCCAAGGTCTCCCCTCAAAGCAAGCACCGTGGAACTCGAACAGGTCGCAGCAAGTTTTGCTGCAATGTCACGGGTCTCAGCGGGTGAAGAACTCCAATACACGTTCTCCCCACTTGCTGCCCCACCGGTTGTCTTTCCAATTGCCATCGTCCCCGGAATCTAGTCTCCTTTGCGTCATGAACTCAACTTCCCTTTGGCAACGATTTCAACAATACTTTATTCGTTACGAAGATCTCGGGTTCTCGATTGATATCAGCCGAATGGATTTTCCATCGGATTTTTTTCGTGCGATGGCCGCTCCCGCTGATGCCGCGTGCCAGGCCATGCGCAAGCTCGAAGGTGGTGCGATTGCCAACCCGGATGAAGACCGCATGGTCGGCCATTACTGGCTGAGGGATGCAGCCCTTGCCCCAACCCAGGAACTCAAAAAAGAAATCGAAGAGACACGCGCTGCGATCTTTGGGTTTGCCAATGAGATTCACAGCGGAAAAATTCTGACCCCCTCGGGCAAAAAATTTACGGACCTGCTTGTGGTCGGAATTGGAGGCTCGGCTCTCGGCCCTCAGTTGGTTTCTGACAGTCTCTGGAGCGACAAGGACCTCATGCGGGTTCACTTTTTTGATAACACCGATCCCGACGGAATGCAGAAGGTTCTTGCCGCCATCGGCAGTGCTCTGCAGACAACTCTGGTCATCGTCATTTCCAAATCGGGTGGAACCAAAGAATCCCGAAATGGCATGCTGGCAGCGCAGGTGGCCATGACCTCTGACGGAATCGCTTTTGCCGGACATTTTGTCGCGGTGACCGGAGTGGACAGCGCCTTGGACCGGGTCGCAGTTTCAGAAAAGTGGCTGCGTCGATTTCCCATGTGGGATTGGGTCGGCGGACGCACTTCGGTGATGAGTGCCGTGGGGCTTCTTCCGATGGCCCTTCAGGGATTGGACGTGAAGTCATTTCTTGAGGGAGCAAAGGCCATGGATGCCAAAACCCGTTCGGATGATATCGGCCGCAACGCCGCGATGCTCATGGCGCTCATGTGGTGGCATGCCGGCGGGGGGCGCGGTGCCAAGGACATGGTCATTCTCCCCTACAAAGACCGCCTCCTCCTGTTCAGCCGCTACCTCCAACAATTGGTCATGGAGTCCCTCGGCAAGGAGTTTGACCTCAGTGGCAAAGTGGTGAATCAGGGCATCGCCGTCTATGGCAACAAAGGTTCAACCGATCAACACGCCTACGTGCAACAACTCCGCGATGGCGTCAATAATTTCTTTGCCACGTTTATCGAAGTGCGCAAAGCCGCAGATTCGGATCCGGACATGGAGCCCGTGGCAAGCAGTGGCGATTTTCTCCAGGGTTTCCTCCGGGGAACCCGTGCCGCCCTTCACGAAAAACACCGCGAATCCATCACAATCAGCATCCCGGAATTTAATGCCTTCCAATTGGGTCTGCTCATTTCGCTCTACGAACGGACCGTCGGATTTTACGGATCGCTCGTCAATATCAACGCCTACCACCAACCCGGCGTCGAAGCCGGAAAACTGGCAGCGGCCCGCATCCTCGACCTCCAGAAAAAAACGGTGGTTTTCCTCACAGCTACCAAAGGCATGCCCAAAACCGCCGAACAAATTGCCCTCGCCATCGAATGTGATCCCGAGGACGCCTTCCACATCTGCCGCCACCTCGTCGCCAACAAGCCGGGCTTCGCCTGCAAAGCAGGCCGCACGGTTTCAGACGACACATTTTCCATCGCATAACCCATCCCATCCATGAAAAAGCTCGCTCTCCTTCTTTTGATGATCCTCACCCTTGCCGGCTGCGACAGCCCGCAAAACACCGTCAAGTCCCTCAGCAAAGACATCGAAGCCTTTCGCGCCAGTCCGAATGATCAGATCCAAATGACCATCGAACAATCCTTCGCCAAACTCGACCAACAAATTTCCTCCTTGGAAAATCAGGGCAAATCTCAGGACGCCTCCCTCCTCAGGTCCCAGGAATCCTCGCTGCGAGGAGATTATGCCGCCGCCAAAATTGCCCGCTCAGTCAATGACGCCAAAAATGCAATTCAGGGTTTTGGCAACGCATTCAAAGAAGCCGGCAAAAGCATCGGGGATGTCTTCCGCGAGTCCACCAATTCTTCGGAGTAGAAATCCCTGCCCCCGCCCGCAACGCTTCGCGCAGCTATGGCGGGCGTGCCCGCCAGAAACGATTAGTGAAGCTATGGCGGGCGTGCCCGCCAGAAACGATTCGAGTAGCGATGCGGGGGTGGAACGGTCGTCACGACCTATTTCGTCTCTCATAGTGCCCGATAAACCAAAAATCCGTGACCCTGACGATTCCGCATCGTCATGCCTCCACGGCGGCTCTGCGACTTGCCGATGATTCCTCCTGTGTTCTAATGCATTTTGCAGAAGGTGTTTTAGATTTTCAAAACTGATTCCAAAAGTCCACAATAAGGAATTTCTGCGACCGGGTGCAGAGGGGCCAAGCCGTCTGGAAATCGATGAATAACAGGCCGAATGACAAACTTTAAATTTTCTTGAACAGGGGTCTCCGTGTGGCTAAAAAAGCCCAATGAGATGCCATGGACGAAGTCTGTCCTTTGAGGCGACATTTGTAGGAGTTATGTCGCCGGCGACTCAATAATACTGTTCGGCAAACAAATAAACAACACCATGAATAGCGCAAATAAACTAACGATCCTACTTCTCCTGCTTGCATCTACGGGCTTCGCAGAAGATAAATCTGTCACAATCAAGTTCTCCATTGGGGAGGGCTCAGATGCACTTACATTGCCGGAGGCCACCGCAAAGCCGACCGGAAACGCAATTTTTCAACAGATTCGAGAGTTTCCGTTTCCCAGTAAATGGGAGCTCCCCTCAGAATCAGAAAATTCAGAAGGGCAAAAGTATCTTGTGCCAGTCACGCCAATGGAGTTCGAACAGGTCAACGTTGGTTGGACTATTGAATGCAAGAGTGAAGAGATTGAGGGCGGATTGATTCGCCTCACCGGAGTAGCTAGACCTAAAATAAGCGCGATGTGAGGAGAAAATTGTAAAAAAAAACTCGAAATGCCCATAGAATCAAGGTTTGTTTGCGATTGCTAAGATCAAAACAACAAACCAGAAAGAGCATTTCGAGTGAGCAGAAGTTACCGC
>JBGSVX010000175.1:0-1631 GCA_041752795.1 Terrimicrobiaceae bacterium | reverse complement strand
TCTATTTTCTGCTCAAAGATTTTTTGGACTGGTGTGTTCACAATCTCCTGCACCGTGTGCCATTCCTGTGGGAGTTTCACAAACTTCACCATTCCATTGTCGAAATGGATTGGATTGGAAACTTCCGATTCCATTGGATGGAAATTGTGGTGTATCAGGGCATGACGTATCTGCCGCTGGTCATTCTTGGAGTTGATCCTCTGGTGATCCTTCTTGTCGCGATTGCATCTACTGTGATTGGTCACCTCAACCACAGCAACCTCGACATCACATGGGGGCCATTGCGGTATCTTTTCAACTCTTCGCGCATGCACATCTGGCATCACATGCATGACCTCCCGCATGGACATATCAAAGGCGTGAATTTCGGCATTTCGCTCAGCATGTGGGACTGGATCTTTCGAACCGCCTACTGGCCCTCCCTGCGCGAGTGTCCGGAGCAACAGCCTCAAAACCTCGGCTATCCCGGCATGGAAACATTGCCACCTTCCCTGCCAGCCCGTTTCCTTCTCCCGCTCTGGGCCTCGGCGTCTACCTTGCTGAAGCCCCGGAGGCAAAAGAAGAAACCGTAAAAATTTTCAACACTTGGGATTCAATCCGAGGGCTCGTGGTTGGAATTTTGTGATGTCTTGCTAATAGCAATTCACCATCAATTTTCCGCAAGCGGTCGTTAGCGGCAAAAATTTCTCTGCATATGCTCCGCGGTCATGAAATTTTTGGAAAAGCGCATGATTTTGAATGGAGCCCTTGCTTTGGCAGGCTCGTGTCTGTTGGCGGGTGAGGCCCGTGCAG
The DNA here is from genome assembly GCA_041752795.1 of Terrimicrobiaceae bacterium. Lineage (GTDB taxonomy): Bacteria > Verrucomicrobiota > Verrucomicrobiia > Chthoniobacterales > Terrimicrobiaceae > JAJTZA01. The sequence continues at coordinate 839 of JBGSVX010000175.1, read as the reverse complement.
ATTTTTTGGTGATCAACCTGCCGGGCACCAGTGAGGTATCGAACTGGTCGGGAATGACCGCAGTGAATTACCCCGGCTATCCGGTCTATCCGACTTCGGCGAATCCCTGGCCGTCGCCGATTGCGGGTTCGGGTTCTGCAGGAATGAGTTTGAACAAAACCGCCGGGCTCGGGTTTCCAAGCAATGGGGGCGGGATCTATGTGGGAGGGCCGGTTTCCGGAAGCGGAAATTTTGTGGTGTCCGATGCGGCCTCGCTCAGCAGTTTGGAGACGGTGGTTTTCCAAATCCAGGTTTCGGGGATTGGAGCCAGTTGGACGAATGTGATCCCTTCGCTGTCGTTGAACTACAATGGAGGAAGTCAGGCCCTGGTCTGGGATTATTCGCAGGTCGAAGCCGTAGCGGGCCCGATCATGTTCGGTCAGCCAAGTTTTGATTACACCGTTTCTCTTCAGTGGGATTTGACCGGCGTGGTTGATCCGATTTCCTCCCTTGGCATCCAGTGGACGGCTGCCGAGCATTCGGTAACATCGGCGCTGCAGGTTGTGCAGGGGGATACGATGGTGCAAGCCGTTCCCGAGCCGGCAACAGTGGGGTTGGTGTTTCTGAGCGGCATGGTGATGTGGTTGGGCCGCCGCCGGGTTCATATCAACGGGCGCATGTCATGAAGCGGAACGGCGCTTTCACCCTGCTGGAAATGTTGGCGGCGATGGGGATTGTCCTGATCCTTGCGGCGGTGATTTATCCCTTTGCCACGAACTGCATTGGCCGGGCCAAGGCGGCTGCCGAAGTTGCCGGAGCGAGGAGATCAGTCGCGGCATGGGCTGCTTATGCCGGGGAAA